>JACMPS010000086.1 GCA_014377395.1 Chthonomonadaceae bacterium | reverse complement strand
TGCGATGGGCGCATCGGCGGAAACCGAGCGCGTCTCACCCCCCAACAGATCGAAGCGGTTCGGAACCAACTTCACACCTACACCCCCGCTCAACTCTCAGGACAGGCAGATTGCGGGGGCGAAGGGCTCTTCTGGACGCTTGCCGATCTTGTCGTTCTGCTGAAGCGTGACTATGTAGTTATGTTGGTTCCGCCCCAGTTGGAGAGAAATTCCCGCGAATCTGTGTCATTCGAGGTGCGCGTATCCTGCACAACCGCCATGATCGTAAATTGTTGCGAACTGAGAATTGCGCCGCTAATGTCGAGAAATTGTCCGTTTGTAAAAGATAGGGTCGCTTGACCGTTAAGTCCTGCCGAGAGGAGGTCAGGGTTTGAGTTGTTGGCAATCACGTTAGCGGCAGTGTGTGCATTGCCGGACTGATCCGCCTAGCCTGTAACGCGACTTGAAGGGTCGAGGCTGATTCCTGAATCGGCTTTAAGCCAGAGGGACATTCCCGTCACCTGTGCCTGTGCGGAAACGGAGACCACTCCTACAAGTAGAGCGGCGGCAAACGTTTGCTTGAGATTCATTTTAATTCTCCTGTTTCTAAAAAAGAGTCATATCGCAAAAAACACGTTGGTATGGTTTGCATTGCACAAATTGTGCCATACGATTCCATTTTTTACAGATCGCTTTTCTATTCTTAAAGATTCAGGAAATTTTGGTTAAGGGCAATCCTTCGTCGAAAATCGTATGCGTCTATCTTCGCATCAGGGTAGCCACTGCCCACGCACAAATCCCCTCTTTGCGCCCCACAAATCCCATACCCTCGGAGGTCGTTGCTTTCACGCTGACTCGCCCTACCTCAATCTCAAGTTCGGACGCCATCGCCTCACGCATTTGAGGGCTGTAAGGCATCATTTTCGGGGCTTCCGCAACGGCGGTAGCATCTACGTTGATCACGCTCCAACCTTCTTGCCGCACTCTCTGCGCCACAACCGCCAGCAATTTCAGGCTGTTGATTCCCTTATAGGCGGGATCAGTGTTGGGGAAAAGAATTCCGATGTCGCCAAGTGCGATTGCACCGAGCAGAGCATCACAAACCGCGTGTAAAATGACATCGGCGTCTGAGTGACCTTCCAATCCCCGATCATGAGGAATTTCCACGCCACCGAGAAACAGTTTTCTTCCGGCATCGGGAAGGGCGAACGTATGCACGTCATAGCCGAAGCCCGTCCGAATTTCGGGAAAAAAGGGCGGATTGCTTTTGTCGGTATTTGTGTCGGTGCTAGAAGAAGAGGACATTTCTTTTATGCTTTCACGTTTGCTCAGAATTTGCTCCGCTCGCTCAACATCTTCTCTAAGAGTGATTTTGAGGTTGTCGGGGTCGCCGAGAACGACGAAAACGGGAATCCCCGCTGCTTCAAGAAGAGAGGCTTCATCAGTTGGCTCAGCAGACGAAAAATCAAAGGTGGCGTAGGCACTTTTGAGGAGAGAAAGCCGCGCCCCCTGCGGGGTCTGCACGGAGGTCAAGCCGCTCAGTGTTTCGCCGTTCACTTGGAGGGAACGGGAGACCGTCGCTCGAATCCGTCCCTTTTCGTCCACTCGCTTGACGGTATCAGGGAGAGAAGTGCCGGGAATGGCGGCTCCCTTTTCCTTCACCCCGGCAATGATCCGCGAGATCAACGCCCCGAAAAGTAAGGGACGAGCGGCATCATGTACCAGCACAATCGTTGTGTCGAGGGGAAGAGCCGAAAGCCCATTTTGCACGGAGAGGGCGCGGGTTTCCCCACCTTCCACTACAGAGGTCACTTTCGAGAACGATCTTACCGCTTCCCGAACGCGCCCTATTTCGCTTTCCCCCGTAACCACGACAACCGACGAAATTTCGGGATGCTCCTGAAACGCGGCGAGGGTGCGTTCCAGCACGGAACGCCCCCCGACTAAAGACCAGATTTTGTTCTCGCCGCTACCGAACCTTTTTGCCAGTCCCGCGGCGGGAATAATTGCCGCTACCTGCTCCACCATAATTCGCTGCTCCGCCGTCCTGCGTGGGTGGATTAGAGCCAAGATTGCGGGAACCGCTTCTCGTCTCCTCACGCTCGTCCTCTTCGGTACGCACACGGGCAAAAATCATTTTCCCCGCCACCGTCTGAAGAACGCTCGTGACCACCACAAACAGGGTTTCGTTCATAAATTTGCGCCCGTCCTCCACCACAATCATCGTGCCGTCGTCCAGATAAGCCACGCCCTGCGTCGGTTCCTTGCCGTCTTTGACTACGAGTACCCGCATCACCTCTCCCGGCAAAACCACGGGCTTGAGGGCGTTCGCCAGTTCGTTGACGTTCAATACCTGCACTCCCTGCAAAACCGCCACTTTGTTAAGATTAAAATCATTCGTAACAATCGAACCATTGAGGGCTTTTGCGAGTTTGACCAGCCGAGAATCTACTTCTTCACGCTCGGCGGATTTGTCCAGCACCTTGTCCCAGGAACGTACCACAAGCGGCAATTCCTTTTGCATCGCGTTCAGAATGTCGAGTCCGCGTCTGCCTCGTGCGCGTTTCAGGCTATCGCTCGAATCGGCAATGTGTTGCAGTTCTTCGAGGACAAAGCCGGGAATGTAAAGGGTTCCCTCAATAAATCCACTGCGGCAGACATCCGCGATTCGCCCATCAATGATCACGTTCGTATCAAGAATCTTGCAGTTGTCGGTGGCATCGTTTTCGGGTTTGATGTCGGCATTTGGAGAGGGGCCGCCGCGTGAAAGAATCGTGACCAGCTCGGTTTTCATGCTCGTCATCGCAATAATGCAAAGGTAAAACACGAGAAATGCCAGCAAAATAAAGACCCCGATAAAAAGGGGAGTCGGCAATTTCAGGGCAACAATCAGTGTGTAAACGAAGAAGGTAATCGCAATGCTGAGGGTGATTCCGGCTCCGACAGCGATTTTGTCGGTGGCGGAGGTGTTTTCCAGACTTTTGCCCGCACCCGAAACCGTATTGGCGAGGCGGGGCCCCAGAGTAAATCCGAAGAGTGCGCCCAGAGTCGCCAGCAGAACGTTGACATACTGCAAGACAGGCGAATTGGTCACCATCTCCTTGCCTGTGGGAAGCATTAAAATGGCAGGCAGATTAGGGAGTTCCGAGCCGAGGTAGTAGCCGATACAGGCGAGCGAAATACTGAGAATCAGGGTGGAAAGAGTGCGAAAATTGAAGAAGTGCATGAAATAAGTGCGCTTTCTCCCGTCTGCGGCAGAGGCTTCGAGGCATTTCCGGGAGAAAGACGGTTGCCCCGCCTTTTCCTGTTCA
Source organism: Chthonomonadaceae bacterium (assembly GCA_014377395.1). Taxonomy (GTDB): domain Bacteria; phylum Armatimonadota; class Chthonomonadetes; order Chthonomonadales; family Chthonomonadaceae; genus JACMPS01. Next base: position 326 of record JACMPS010000086.1, on the reverse strand, counting down.
GACATCGAACTCGAAGTAGCGGACGCACAAACGGGGAAGAAAAATAGATATAAGAATACCAATTCTGGTATTCCTTTCATTATACCATAACTTCAGAAGGGGAGAGCGTATCCGCCGCATGAAATCCGAACTGTGCAAAAGGAAAAGGAAATCCACAGAAAAAGGCGATCCAGCGGAGGAAATCAAAGTAGTTCTCGAAGAACGTGGGCATACGCGGCGATAGCGTGAGGAGGTCGGAGTGGGCGAAAGGAAGGTTCTGAAAAGGAGGCACAAACATTAGAAAAGCGAGGAAAAGGAATAGGTAAATAAGCACGATCCGTCGGGTG
>JACMPS010000085.1 GCA_014377395.1 Chthonomonadaceae bacterium | reverse complement strand
CGGAGAATTGATGGCGTACCACCGCAAACCGCCGCCGTTTGTACCCCCGAAAAAGCGGGGCAGAAAGCACAATGCAGCACAACGAAAAATCACCGCTTAATGCGGGGCTACCGGAAATGCGGATGTAGAAAGGAAATTACCTCATGCAAAGACACAGAGGCGCAAAGAAAAGAGAGCAATATCAAGTATTGAGAAGGGAACGGTGAAAGTAAGATCAGAGGGCGTAGGGGTGCTGCTCTCTGCGCCCTCCTTCCGGGCGACGCAAAACCGGTGGGCGAGACAAGCATCGCCCCTACAACGAAATGACCTCTTTGCTTCTTCTCTGTGCCTCTGTGTCTCTAACGCAGTAAGTGGTTACAGAAATTACAATTGATTCGCAGAGGCGTCAGGCGGCGGCTAACAGAGTTTCGACGTGCTGATGTGTGCTGGCACTGTCTCCGGCAAGACGCACATTTTTCATCGGGCGTTCGATGCGTCCTCGTCCCTTGCCGAGCGTTATCCACACATTGGGGTACAGATTTTCGCTCACCGAGAGCGTTCCGGCGATTTTCTGCTTGAGGGCGAATTGCAACTGTCGGCGTTCGCTGTGCAACGTCGTGACGTGTTGCTGGTGTGAGCGTTGTTGCTTCTGGAGTTGCGTGAGAATGGCACGGCGGTCTTCGGTCATCGTGGCATTGGCGGAAATTGTCTGGAAGGGCTTGATCGCCTGACGAATACGGGCGATACTCGCTTCTGCTTCAGTAATTTCTTCCTCGATTTCAATGTTGCGAATCTGAAGGTACTGATCGGTTCCGATATAGATTTCCATGGGAGATTGCATCGCGTCGCCAAGTGACTCGGCTTCGATGCCAAGAGTTCCACTGAGGTGTCCCCCCTGCAAAACGGCGTTTTTCGAGGCAATGATTTTCTGTCCTGCGATCACCTCACACTCCCTCAGTCCCCCCAGAACATAAACGTTTCCGCTCGCGATAATCTGACAGTTCTGTGCTTGCTGAATAAAAATATCACCTTTCGCTCGCAAACGAGAGAAGATCGAAATGCCCTTGACAGCGATAATACCGTTTGCTTTCAGTTGCGAATGAACCACTTCTTGAAGAGAAACGATGCCGCCTGGTCGGTTGATCTCCTGCTGGCTAATCGGATTTTCATAACATTGAATGGGTAAAACCGTGAGTTGCTCCCCCTGTTGTGACAGGTAGCCGTCATAAATTGCATAGAGACGCAGTCCATCATCGGAAGAGCGTATTCCCGTTCCGGCAAACAGTCCGGCGTTGCGTCCCGGCTGAGCATGAATGACTTGAATGGGCCAGGTCACTGTTTTTCCGTGTGAACCCAGTGTTGCCGGAACCAACGTTGCAATTTCGGAATTCGCCCTGACCATTTTGCGGGGATCGAGGGAGAACCAATCAATCATGGTGGGGTCATCAACATTTCGAGGAAGCGGCATGGAAACCAGATCGCGGGGCAAGCGGTAGCGTATTTGCGCGTCTTCTCCGTTCTGGGGCACGACGCCCTGTGCAATCACGAACTCCACAACGGGCTTGCGTGTGGCACTCACCTGTTGAACCGCGTCCGCCAGTGCCCCTTCGCATAAACCGAAACCAATTCCCATAATCCGTAGTTTGTGAAGGCACGAGTCGAGCGTGATTGCCACACCTTTTTCATAGGGAGGGTAGATGCTGGCAAGGGCCTGGCTTTTATCCTTGTTGAACTTGATTTCAATGTATCCATCATGTGGTGACGCCATTTCTGCCTCGATCCATTTCGCAATAATTTTTGCAATACACTAAAAATAAAAAGGAAGATTTTCGGTTCCGTAGGATTATCGGGTGAAAGAGAGAGGGGCTTGAGGCGTCAATGCCATGAAAGAGGAAAGACAACGAAAAATCGCCGTTGGGTCGCAAAGGAGCGACCTAACGGCGATAAATCAAACCGAACAAAAAAACAAAACCAAAATCATCGTTCGAATAGGAAAAGAGCCTATTTGCGACGGCGACGTGCCATCAAAGAAACTCCACCCGTCATCAAACCTGCGAACAAGGCAATGGAACCCGGCTCAGGAACGGCGGTTCCACTGAGGCTGAACGCATGATACAGGGGGGCGCCTGTAGAGGTCATAGCACCGCCGAACGTAGGATCATTCGACCCAATACTGGGTGGTGTTGAAGTCAGAAAGAAACGACCCATCGTCGTTCCCGTTGCCGTAATTTGCAAAATACCGTCTGTGGCGACGACAAAGTTAGCGGGAAGTACATTCGTGGTATCAAGTGTGTAAAGAAATGCACCTGACGACGCAAAACTGACGGAGAAGTTATTGAGTAGTGTCGTCCCTGAAAAATCATAAAACTCAAAGCGAAGGGTTCGTGCTGAAGCCGGGACGGTTCCGGTGAAGACCACGCCGCCTACGAAACTGAGCGAATTCAGCAAAAGACTGTTGGCGGTAGGAGCAAGGGTGGTTGTGTAGTCGTCGAACCCGATTAGCCCGGTGGCTGCCGTAAATGCCGAATAACTCCCGGTAGAACTGGGGGCGGTGCCGCTATAAACGACGGCGGCGGTGGCACTGAGTGAATAACCGGGAGCAACCGGAGGAACAGGCTCCAGCGTCAATTGTGCATTGGCAGTAGAGGTGAGGATTGCAAAGAAGGCAACCGCACTGAGTTGTTTGAGCATTGTTGAAGAACACCCTTTCTAAATAAAAGAAAAATAGGAACTAAAGAAGCGATACAACAGCCTCGTTAATCCCCGATGCAGTTTCCGTGCCAGACGCTGAAATTACCGGGAAAGCAGTTTCTTTTTCGTTAAAGATTTGGAAATCACGCAACATCACCGGGCATTGGTTACAAAGGAGGGGGAAAGTGTCAAGGATTAGGTGTTGAGAAGGAAACGGTGCAAGCAAAACCAGAGGGCGAGGCAAGCATCGCCCCTACAACGAAATGACCTCTCCCGGTTTTGGGGTTGGGGGCAAGAGTAAATCTTCATCTCAACATTTAATCCTTAACACTTGACACTT
>JACMPS010000084.1 GCA_014377395.1 Chthonomonadaceae bacterium | reverse complement strand
TGAGGGCAAGTTTACCTCACAAGTTCTCGAAAAAGTAAAACCGATAGAACCTTACGAATTGTTGCGAGGTTCTATCGGAGTTAGTTAGCAAGCAGAACAAAAGGGACTTCCGTTGGCTTATCTTTTTCTTCGGAGGTGGAAGCCAATTGCAGTCATGCCAAGACCCGTGAACAGGGCAAAGGCTCCCGGTTCAGGAACGTTGGAAGGGGCAACAGTTCCCGTGATGTCTCCGTAGGCTTTGCCGACACGAATTTCGTCAACGGTGTAGCCGCCATAATTGTTGAGGTAGAGGTCACCTACCGTGCTTCCAAGATCAATTCCGTCCGTCGTTGCAATCGAAACATTCGGTGAAGCGGGCAGGTTTACAAAATCGGTAGGATTGATGTAAAGATCGAACTGATCGGCTCCCGGATTGAGGGTGGCTCTCAGCACGAGGTAGACGGGTTGCCCTTGCACAGCGCTTGTGGAGGAGGGTCGTACAAGCGGTACGGAGGTTCCGCTTTGCAACCCGTAGGTGGTCTGTCCTTCTGACTTTCCGATGAACAGGGTTCCATTGCTCCCCTGCAAGTTCAAGCCGCCGTAAAAGCCGCTTCCTGCGTTTGGCTGTAACAGGTAACTCAGGAAATAGGTATTGGTGTCGGTGAGAGGCGCGGTGAAAAAGCGGGCAACCGTCGTCACATTGTTGGGGTTCCCTGCGGGCAGACTCCCGGCAGTGGAAACGCCACCGCCTGTAGTCATTGCACCGGGATAGGTCAGCCCCGCTCCGGTGATTGCGCCGGGACCTGAGCCGAACCAGTTGCCCGCCCAGCCTTTTCCTCCATTCAGACCGTTCTGAAGGGTTTGTCCCGGTGTATAATCGAAGCCTTCATAGGAAAGCAGAGTTCCCTGTGCGTTTGCTATTCCGCTGAGCGAAAGAGCCAGTACAAGCGAGGAGGCACCCACGACACAAAGGCGAGAGGTGCGTGTACGTGATTTGTGAACATTTCCAAATAGGTTAAGTAGCATGACTTTCTATAAACTCCTGAAAGATTCAACGATAAACACTTACATTGGATGCCATTGGAGGCAGTTCCATTCACCAAATGTTTTTGCGTCGAGAGTTGAAATGACGATCTTGCGTCCATGATTACCGCGTACTGCTCCAAAGACCGTAGGGGTCTGGATTGACCCTCCTTTATTGTAACACGATTCTCTCTAAAACCTGCCGGACTCAGAGAATTATTGGTTCAGAGAATTATTGGTGATGAAAGAGGCGCAAAATTTTCTTTTTATCGTGATCCGCAAAATCGCCCCTGCTTCTCTCTTTCTATGAAAGCAGGGGCGAAACTTTTTCATCGAGAGAATTTGCCTCGCCGATAAGTAATTTTATCGAAGAGGCAAATTGTCGTAAGGAGGACTAGTTTTTGCGTCGGCGGCGAAGCATCCCCGCCCCTGTGATCAGACTGCCCAGCGCAAAGGCAATGGAGCCGGGTTCCGGCACTGCCGAGGGATTGGCTCCGCCGCCATTCAGCATCAGGCTTGCACTATAATAGCCCAGATGATCACCTCCTGTCGTGTCCTGGACAAACAAAGACCAATTTCCGGCACCATTGGCGGTGTTGAGGTCCGACATCGTTCCCAGTGAGGTGGGTTGGAACGTCATTGATTCTGTAAAGAGGGGCAGTCCTGATCCTGTGGGACGGAACATTCCTTCATGAGGTCGAGTCACGTCGTAATTGACGACGTGTACCGCCGTGTCATCAAAAGTAATGATGCCACGAAACCCGGTATTGCTGGCGTTAAAAGAATTTTGGGTAATCAGTTCGGTGGTGATGCCGGCCGGGTTGGTCAGAGAGAAATGGATTTCATCATAGAAAGGAGTTCCACCGCCGTTGACGCCTAATTCTTCTCCGTCATACTTCTCGAAGTCAATAGCGATTGAGATGGAGTTGATCGCGGAACCCATTGTCAGGTCGCCGGGAGCGACGGTGAAGGTGCGGGTGCCGAAGGAGCGGTCAAAGTAGAGTCCCTTTACCGGAGCATCGGTAAGGGTAAGAGCAGTTTGAGCCTGAGCAACGCTCAGGGAAAGAGCGCAAAAAACGGTCGTTGCAACGGAAAGAATAGTTTTGGAATTCATGGAGCGTAAGCCTCTTATCGAAAATTTTTAGATCAGTTGAAAACAGAAGCGGTTTCGATCCGACCTCGCTTTCTTCTTGCGTATAACGAGTGCCAATCTAACCTACGCAAGATGAAAAACAGTAACAACAAGAGAATTTAACGATCAAAAACTATCAAAACAGGGAGGTGCACCGGGGAGAGGGGAAGCGGAATCTACCACCCGCTACGCTAGAGATGGGGAGAAGATTCTATCTCACGCAAAGACACAAAGAAGAGGGAGAGTAGGGAGATGTACCTCCCTTTCTCCTCCTCTTTTCGTCTTCTAAATCTATGTTTTCTGTGTTAATCTGTGAATAAAAACTCTCCTATTTCTCCGTCATTTCTTCTCTGTGCCTCTGTGTCTCTTTGTTATTCCAAGACAAGTAGGTGGTAGATTTACAGGGTAAATAAGGAAAGCAGGTTTCAGTCCGAGTCGCGCTTTTCGCCGCTCTGTTGGATTAGCTTCGCAAGCAGGGCAGTCCACCCCGTTTGCTGGCTCGCTCCAAGACCTGCGCCGCAATCGCCGTGAAAATACTCATAGAAATAGAGGTAGTCGCGGAAATGCGGGTCTTTCTGGAAGAGTTCCGTTCCACCATAAACCGGGCGATTTCCGTTTCCATCACGTTCGTAAATCTTAATCAGGCGGCGTGACAATTCCACTGAAATCTCCCAGAGCGAAAGAGATTGACCGGAACCCGTTGGATATTCGATCTTAAAATCCTGTCCGTAGTAATAATCGAACTTTTGCAACGACTCGATCAGCAAGTAGTTGAGAGGGAACCAGATCGGACCCCGCCAGTTCGAGTTGCCGCCGAACATTCCTGTGTCGCTTTCTGCAGGGGTATAGGAAACGGTTAGCGTTTGTCCGTGCAAGTCAAGGGAAAACGGCTCGTCACGGTAGGCAGCGGAAACGGAGCGGATTCCGTAATCGGAGAGAAACTCGGTTTCGTCCAACACACGGGAAAGAACGCGGCGCAAGCGATCCTTCGGAACAAGGGCGAGCAGGTGACGGTTTGCCTGACCACGCAACGTAATGTTGGCGATTTCATGCACCATGCCGGGACGGTTCTGTAAAAACCAATCCGTGCGACGCCGGAATCCCGGAAAGCGATCAAAGTCCGCCGCCTCTAAGGTCATTACCGCGAAAAGCGGCACAACGCCGACAAGCGAACGCAGACGCACCTGCATCTCGTTGCCCTCAACGTCACGCAACGTATCGTAATAGAAACCGTCCTGATCGTCCCAGAGTTGTGTTTGGATCTCGTCACCGATGTGATTGAGGGCATCCGCAATCAGAATGAAATGCTCAAAAAACTTGGACGCCACGTCTTCATAAACAGGGTTCACGCGGGCAAGTTCAAGAGCGATTTGCAAAAGGTTGAGGCAGAACGTCGCCATCCAACTTGTGCCGTCGCATTGCTCCAAGATCAGCCCATCGGGAAGCATTGTGTTCCGGTCAAAGACACCGATGTTATCGAGTCCAAGAAAACCGCCCTCGAAGACGTTGTTGCCCCCCGCGTCTTTCTGGTTGACCCACCAGGTGAAGTTAAGAAGCAATTTCTGGAAGACACGTTCCAGAAAATCGGTATCCCCCACCCCGTTCATTTTGCGGTCAATCTGGTAAACACGTAAAGCCGCCCATGCGTGAACCGGGGGATTCACATCGCTGAAATTCCATTCGTAAGCGGGAATCTGCCCGTTCGGGTGCATATACCACTCACGCAACAGAATAATTAACTGATCTTTTGCGAACTGCGGATCAATGAGAGCCAGCGAAATGGTATGAAACGCCATGTCCCACGCCGCAAACCAGGGATATTCCCACTTGTCGGGCATAGACAGCACTTCCGAAGCGGAAAAGTGTTGCCACTCGTGATTACGCCCGTCTTTGCGATTTTTTGGAGGGGAAGGCATCGCGGAGTCGCCGTCGCTCCAATCGTGAATGTCGTAGGCGTAGCGCTGTTTGTTCCAGAGCAAGCCCGCAAAGGCTTGACGTTGCACGGGAAGCAAATCCGGCATAATGTCGGGGTTGCGAGACAAATAAAACTCGTCCGCCTCCCGAATACGCTGATCGAAAAGAGAATCGAAGGCAACGCTGAAGTCGGTGATCGTGCCGTTCTTTTCGGTGGTGAGGTGAAGTTTGTAGACGCCCTGTCCTCCGGCGGGGATGTCGAAGCGGCGCATCGGGGTGGCTTTTGTTCCGGTGTGTTCCGGGTTCACCGCGTCTTGTTCGCCGCTACAGACATAATCGTGGAAGGCGTCTTTGACAAAGGGCGCAGCGTTCGGAGTGCCGAAAAGCCGCTTGAAATTGGTTTCGTTCTCCGTGAAAAGCAGTTCTGCGTCGCCATCGTGTTGCAACGTCATTTTGCCGTAACTCGGATGCACGGTGCGAAATTCACCATTTTCCTCGAAGAGAAGCGGCTTTTCCTTAGTGTCGTTTTTGTTCCAAATCCAATCGTTGCGATACCACAGAGTCGGCAAAATCCACAGTGGGGCGGTTTCGGGCCCCCGATTAATCGCCGTAATGCGAATGGAAATATCGTCGGGTGAGGCTTTGGCGTACTCGACGAAAATATCGAAATAGCGATCTTCAGCAAACGCATCGGTATGGAAAATTTCGTATTCAGGATCGTGTGCGGTGCGATTGTGGTTTTCGCGGAGCAGGTCGGCATAGGGAAACGGGCGTTGGGTGTACTTGTAAAGGTACTTCATATAGGAGTGTGTCGGGGTGTTGTCAAGGTAGAAATAAACTTCTTTCACGTCCTCGCCGTGATTGCCCTGCGCGTTCGTTAGCCCATACAGGCGCTCCTTCAGAAAATCGTCTTTGCCGTTCCAAAAGCCGAGGGCAAAGCACAACATTCCGCGTCGGTCACAAATGCCCGCAATGCCGTCTTCTCCCCACCGATAGGTGCGTGATCGAGCGTGATCGTGTGGAAAATAGTCCCATGCCGACCCGTCTTTCGAGTAGTCTTCGCGAACCGTTCCCCACTGCCGTTCGCTGAGGTAGGGCCCCCACCGATGCCAGAGCGTTTTCCCGCCCGCATAGTTTGCTTTAAGTCGTACCTCTTCTGCCGTATCGCTCAACGTGTGTCCTCCGTGACGTGTTTAATTTCGTGCCTGATCCGTATTTGATTTCGTAAATGGGGGTGAAAATGAACGTGCGCTGAACGTGTCTTTGCCATTATATCAGAAAGAAGAATACCCAACCTCACCCCTATTTACAAAATAGAGCAGGGGAACGAGCAAAAGAGAGCGTTTGCCCCGTAAGAAATAAGAGACTTCGGGGAGGATTCGCCGTCTAAAAAGCGTAAAGGAACTATCGGGCGTTGTGGCGGATCGTGCCGGATTGTAGAGCAAGTCTGTGTGAGTGGGAAGTCGGGAGAGAAAAGATGAGAGTCAGTTCAACAAAAAAAATTCGTTTCAGCGTGATCGCTTGCCTTGTGGCTCTCGGTTTGTCCTCACAGGGGAAAGCGCAAACGGTTCCCAATCCGCTTCCTCCGATTTCCACCGAAGCCGACAGACCCGACATTACCGCCACCGACCCCAACGACTCGGAAGTGCGACTCGGACGCGAAAACTCGATCCTGAATGACAAGCAGGTGAAACTGCTTACCGACCCACAAATGGTGGCGCGTGTGAACCGCATCGGGAGAGAGATTGCGGTTATCGCTAACAAACAGGTTGTTCCTTCGTTGTGGGGCAATTCGCAGATCAAGCCGTTTGATTATACATTCAAGATTGTAGACGATAAGGATGTCAACGCTTATTCGTTACCGGGCGGATTTATTTATGTCAATAAGGGATTGCTGGACATGGTGCGCTCCGACGACGAACTCGCGGGGGTTCTCGCGCATGAAGTGGCTCACGCGGCACATCACCACATGATCAAACTGCTGAAAGAGCAGAACAAACTGAACAAGGTGCTGTTGCCCTTACAACTCGCGGCACTGGCAATGATTATCGGTGGACAGAGCGGTGGAAATGGGCGAGGCACAAATGACGCCGCAAACCTGATGACAGGCTTGAACCTCTATTCGATTGCACGGCTTAACTCTTACGGCGTGGAGGCGGAAAAAGACGCCGATCACACCGGAATGATCTACCTCACAAAAACGAAATATAATCCGGTAGGGCTTTACAGTTTTATGATTCGGCTTGCGAAACTGGAGCGAAGCCATAACGGAATTGATCTTGGAATTTATCGGACTCACCCGCCGGGAGTGGAGCGTGTTGCCGCCGCCGAAGCGGAACTCAGTCTTCTTAAAATCCCAATTGCACTGGGAGAGGTAGACCCGACGTTACGCACGAATGTTTTTCTTACAAAAACCGAGGCGGGAACCGAGATTGCGGAAGTCAAGATGCGGGACGTGGTGATGTGTCGCGTGATAGGAACGGACAGCATGAACGCGGAGCAACGGGGAGCCACAATCTCAAAGCGTCTTAATAGCCTTTTGGACAGCAATCTGCAACCCTTTGAGATTCGTGCAAGCCGGGACAACACGGTGACTCTGGTGCGGGGTACTTCCCTGCTCACTCAGGCAGACGCCCTTGCACAGAAGATCACGGTTGCGGAGATGACGCAAAAGTTGGCGGAAGCGGTCGTGCGGGTGAAGCAGAAGCGAGCGATTGACACGGGATTGTAAGAGAAAAAAGTAATCAGGAATTGCGTTTTGCGCGGCGTGCCGCTTGAAGGGCGCGACGCGCTCTGAGTTTGCGGGCGTCTTCAAGTTCCTCGCCCGTCAAGTATTGCTCTTCACACGTTTCGAGCAAACCGGGCGTGAACAAAATTTCTGCGACACGGTGCGCCCACGCTTGTACCTGTGCGTCATCGAACTGGGAGGCTCCATAAGACCATATGAGAGTCAGTCGACCGTGCTTTGCGGAGAATGCATCCGCCGATAAGCCCTTCACCATGAGTTTGTGAATATGGTCTTCCGACCTCTTGCGGTCTTCCGGCGTTTTAACGAACCCGTCAGGAAATCGCTTAGCAAACCAACCCTGAATCCCACCTTCCTCCAGCCAATCGTCTGCCGTAGACCCTTTTTCGTCCTTGAGGGTCATGTCGGTCTTCTGCTCTCGCAAAAAGTCTACAACCTCACGATGATTAGATTGAGCGGCGTCCATGGCAGGAGTGAACCCTCTTCTGCTCAGGGCGTTGACGTTGGCTTTATGTGCGACAAGTGCCTGAACAATTTTGAGGTGTCCATTGGAGGCGGCGAAGTGCAGGGCGGTGCGCCCGTTGGGGTGAGTGAGATTGGTGTTGGCTCCCGCCTTGAGCAAAAGTTCAGCTATAGTCACATTCCCCTCAATTGACGCCAGCATCAGCGCGGAAAAATGCCTCACTCCAATAGCGTTTACGTTCTCGCCCTCCGCCAGACACTTTATAACTTCTTCCTCATTTCCCAGACTTGTGACCCAGTGCAGACGGCTCATCGTGGTTCTCCCTTCATCTTCCATTTACGACACGCGGAGATGCACCCTCCACATCAAATCACAAACCACAGCCACTAAATCTTGAGGCGGACAGAATAGAAGAATAAACTGTCTTCGCGCCCTGACGAATGCCCCCGACTGCGCTACTATACACGCCCGTCATAACGAAACGAATGGCTTGCTGATACTTAGCCTCTACACTTTTGCTTCTTCCCGATCTCACTGTTTCTACTTTGCGGTGAGTTCGACTTCATCGAGCGATGCCGAACCATCCCCGTCCAGAAACAGAACAATCCCGAAGCGTACCGTTCCCTCCGGCAAAGTAATCTCTTTTGAGAATTTTGTCCACTCGCTTCTTCCCTCTGCGTATTGCACCTGCTGAAAAGAGAGAGGCGACCAATTCTCCCGATAGGACTGTACCGCGACATTGATTTTTGCATCGCCACCCGTTTTGAGGTGGCCCGATAGCACAAACCGAGTTCCTCCCCCGGCTTCGAGAACCTGGGAGGTTTGACCCTGCGCTTTCCCCCCGACACTTTTTAGTTTCAGCGCGAATTTTCCAGCTTTTGCGTCATTGTCACGGGTGGCTTCCAGTTTGCCGCTTCCTGTCCAGCGCGTATCCCAGAAGGCGGGGATTTCGTTTCCCTCTTCCATACCTCCATTTTTCAGGATCAGAGAGCGTTTTGCGACGGGAACCGCAAGTTTCGGAGCGAGCGGTGCGCCGACTTTTCCTGCCTCTTCTCCCTTTTCGTCCGGCGAAGGAGGCGCAATTTTCCACATTCCGAAACATTCTCCGTTTGCCCAAGCTTCACGGGTTTTCGGGTGAACGCGAAGAATATGCACTTCACGCGGACTGTCCCGAACACCGTTCACCAGAGGAACATTGATCGAGAGATTTGTCCAGGTTTTGCCGCAATCTATTGAGCGACAGACGGCACTGTGTGAAGCGTAAACATCGGTGGCAGTCCCGATATAAACCACGTTGGGAGCCTGTGGATCGGTAGCAACGGTGCGGAGACGAACGTTGCCGTACTGATCTGGGGGAGTGGATAGTGTCTTCCAAACGCCTTCTTCGTAGCACTTGAGGCGGTCTTCGGAAACTACGAAAAACAGATTCCTCTTGTGATCATAAGCCAGATCGCGAATATCGCCGGGGCAGTCCGTGATTTTTTGCCAGGAGGCACCCTTGTCTTTAGAAACGATGAGAGCATTGCCTTTTCGCCCGTAAAGTTCGCGCTCTCCCGCAGGATTGGAGGTGAAAACGCCGTCGCAATCGGGCATCATTTCCCAGGTTTTGCCACTGTCTGCACTTCTAAAGTTGGAGGCAAAGCAGATTTGTGGAGAGCCGGGAACACTATAACCGATGTCGGAACCCGTGAACACAAGTTCTTTTCCGGCTTTGTCTTTTGCGGTCTGCCACGTCGTGCCGCTATCGTAGGAAAGGCGCAGGGCGCGAGGACCGCCCCATGACGGTGCGTTTCCGCAGTACATCAGTTTTCCGTCAGGAGTATAGCCGCCATAGCAAAAACCGCCCCAATCGTTGCCGCTCACATCCCGATAATTCCACGTCTTGCCGCCATCTTGAGTGAATGCGCCGTTATAATCTTGAAACGCCAGAAAAACGCTATCGGGCGCATCCGGGCTAAAGTTCATGGAGGAACCTACCATGACGCCCGTGTAGCCGTTTGCCCACCAGTTGTAGTTCGCGCCTCCATCGGTAGAGCGCGTTACCCAATCGCCACCAATGCTATAAATTAACTTCGGATTTTTCGGGTGAAACGCCGTCAATCCGTCGCGTACATTGTAGGGCAGAAAATTATTTCCCTCGAAAACACGCTTTCCTTTTGCATCAATCCCCTCGAAGTGCGAAAGGCGAAACGTCTTTCCATCACGACTATAGTAGTATTTGTGGTTCCAGTTAGGGCCCTGATACCAGCAGGTCATCGCTCCAGGGTCAGCGGGAGAAACGTGAATGTTTTTGAGAATGCCGTCTTCCGGGGGGGCGTCCTTCTCGAAAGTCACAGCGAGTTTCGTCAGGGTTGCACCCTCATCTTTCGACTTATAAAGTCCCCCTTCCCCACTGATCCAAACCGATTTTGGTTCTTTCGGGCAAACGTCCAATCCGAAAACTCCCTGACCTCTGAGTTTCGCGAAGGTTTTCCCGCCGTCCACCGATTTGTAAAAGCCTTTGCCTTCGGCGTCGGAAACCCCGGCGTAAACGATTTTGCCGTCGGGGTGCATCACAAGTTTCGCGTGGTTGAGATTGGCGAAAACCTGCTTCCAGGTTAGCCCTCCGTCTTGAGATTTCCAGATTCCCTGTGAACGCGAAGCGAAATAAACAAGCGGACAAAAGCCAAGGTCTGCTTTGTAAGACGCGGGATCAATCGCAATCGAACCCTCCAAGCCGTCAGGCATCGGCAAAACTTGTTTCCAGGAGGAGGCTTTGTTCACGGAAAGATAAACGCCATGCACCCCTACCCCGTTCACGCTCCAATCCATCGAATTGCCGCCGACGCCGAGGACACGAGCGGAGTTTCGTGGATCAACCGCCAGATTGTTGCAACCCCGTGCGTTCCATCCCACGTTCGCAGGTTCCCATCGTTTGCCGCCGTCAAGGGTGCGATAAAGACCGCCGACATCAATACCGAGCAACAAAAAATTAGGATCGGCACTGCTGATCACGAGATCACGCGGAACCTGCGCTCCCTCTCCTCCGATGAAACCCGCCGCCCGTGCCTGTTTAGAGACAAGCGGAATCGGTTTCCAGGCAGGGATTTCGGCATGGACAGGCGGCGAAATCCAGAAAGGATTCAAGAGGGTCAGAAGGGGGAAAAACATCGTAAGATTGCCTTGCTTTTTGTTGGGTTAAAGTGAGTAAATTTTTTGTCATTGCAGAGACGTAGGTAGGCGGGCATCATGTCTAAGAAAGGGTTGGAAAAGTTTTTGTTCAAGGCGAACTCTAACTAATGGTGTCCGCAGGACACGGGGCGTTCCGCCTCTAGCGCGGAATTTATTCCTGCGGAAAACGCACCAACTCTACTTTTTCAGCACATACCCAGATCGAACTTCGTGCGAAGCGGTGAAGTCGCCGAAAACGACTTCACCCTGACAAAATCGGTCAGCGTTTAACCAAAGTAGTTCCTACCGTTTTCGGGGTGGCTTCGCGGGCGCGTAACGACTGCTCTATATTCGGGCGAAATGGGGCGGAAGTTGTTTTTGAGGCACCTTTCAATGCACTTGTCGAAGCGGAACCGGGGATGCGCTCCAGAGCCAGACGCGCTTCTTCTTGCACCTCCGTAACTTTTAACAATCGGGCGATCCCCGGTACGGCGCGACCGTCTGCGGTAAAGCCGAGCAGGTGCAATGCCCAGGCACGAACAGGAACCGGGCGTCCTGAACTCGCCACTTCGAGTAGTTTCTCGGAGACCTCTTTTGCCTCCTCTTTTGCGCCGGGACGTGCGGCACGGTGAGCGATTGCTTCCAGCAACCCCTTTGCCGCTTTTGCGACGGGCTTGTCTTCGCTTGAGGACAAGTCACTGAGCGGAATGACTTTTTCGCTCAGTTTCCCCATCTCGTTCCACGCCGCAGTTCGGATTTCCGCCTTGTCGGATTTCACATGCATCAACAGTTCAACCACCCGCGCCCACAATTTGCTTTCCTCTAACATCGGTTTGCCCCCTTCTTCAGTTAAGTTTTTCTTTTTTCATGCGACTATAAAAAATAGGGTGCGCGATAGGGTTGAGCCAACATTCGGTTGGCTTCCTCATCACCTATAAAGCGATGCATAAGTGAGTCCCACCTTAATTTTCGCCCCAGTTGATAAGAGATGTTTGCGATAATCGGTAAGATCACCACGTTAAAGCCGAGCTCGACGGACATGACGGGCTTCTCTCGACTTTTGATGCAACTGCGCCAGTTTTGCCGATGACGCTCAGTCGGGTCATCTGTAACATAAGGATCGAGGAAAATGTGCTTTCCATCGGCGGGAGGCGAGTATCGTTTCGCCTTTTCCTCGGTGTCACAACCGCCATCACCACCGGAGACAATCAGCGTGTCCCGATCCCCGTGATACTTCGCTCCCCACTCGATTTTGTCGTACTGTGCGCCCGGTTGATCCCAGGTCATTGTCCAGTCGGGGTTTTTAAACTCCCACTTCACCTGCATCGTAACCGGGACATCCCAGATGCCGTTCGGGTTGGATTGCCCCGTTGCCTCCACACTGACGGGCCCCTTTGTGTCCGCGTCCATGCACCACATCGCAACGCTGAGAACATGATTGCCGCGATCTCGAATGAAGCCGCCTCCGAAATCCATCAGCCAGCGAAAATTAAAGTGAGCACAATCGGAGTTATAGGGTCTCCACCGGGCAGGTCCCAGCCATTTGTCCCAATCGAGTTCGAGGGGTGGGGCTTTTTCCGTTCCCCAGCCGCCAGACCAATTGTTGGAGTGCCACACCTCAACGTGATTGACTTTTCCGATTTGTCCATTCCGAATAAACTGACAGGCTTTGTGCGCCATCGGGTTGGAGCGCCCCTGCGCTCCAATTTGCACCACGCGCTTGTTTTGCTGTGCGGCATTAACCATTGCCTGCCCCTCTTGAATCGTGCGACAGGTGGGCTTTTCGGAGTAAACATCTTTTCCCGCCTGACACGCATGAACTGCCATGATCGCGTGCCAGTGATCGGGAGTGCCAATCGTGACGGCATCAATGTCTTTGCGATCCAGCACTTCACGATAATCTTTGGTGAGAAGCGGCGTGCCCTTGACGGTTTTGGCGACTTCGGCAAGGTGATTAGAGTCCACATCACAGAGGGCGGCACACGAGTCAGCAACGACGTGACTGCGCCCCATTCCACCGATCCCGATATGTCCGTAAACGATTCGGTCATTGGGCCCTGGTCGTCCCGGCAAGGCGATCACGCCACTCGGCAACACGTAGGGCATCCCGGCGACAACGGCGGCAGAACCTTTGATCAAGTCGCGTCGGGTGATCGGGTTTTTGGTTTTCAACGCTTTTCCTCTTTTCTCTTTTTCGGCACTCAGGCAGAGCAATGCTTTACTATTCGACTTTAGCACGGCAGTTCCTTCCTATAAAGAGCGAATAGGATCAAAATGATTGCTCTTGTTTGTCTTTGAGGTCAGGCTGACAGCAATAAGATGGGCGCAAGGGAGCGAAGTCACAAGGTTCGGCAGGAGAGGACGCGAGAGAAGGGAAAGGGCAAGCAACAGAAAGTAGGTTCGGGGTTAGAAGGCGCAAGGAGAGATAGAGCGGCGGAAGCCCCTACCGTGGTCTCTAGAGAATACGCCAGGGCAACAGAGCAACGAGGGAGGGTATGCCCGACGCCTGAGTTCGGCGAGAGCCGGCGGAGGGCGTTTCTGAAAATGCGTGGGCATCTTCTCCGAGTGTCCGCAATCACCCTTGGCCTCCCATGCTTACCTTGCCTATGTCTCTCAAAAACTAAAATCTCACAGAGGGAGGACGCAGGAATAAATTTCGAGGACGCCCCGTCTGCTTGCACACCAAAACGGAGATTTGCGGGAACAAATTCGCGGTCAAGGCGGAAATTTTCAATATCCTCTTAAAGACAAAAACTCTGTCGCGTGAGGGAGGCGAGTTTTTCCCGCTCTGCCTCTGCCCCCTGAGGCTCTGCCTTGAGCCCCTTCAGGATCAGTGACAGAACTTCTCTAAAATCTCGATCAATGTGGGGCTTCGACCACTCCGCTACATGGGCGGGATGATGAAAGCGAGAGGTTGCATTCAGCACCGCTCGTGCTGTCGCCTCCGGGTCTTCAGAGGTAAACTCTCCCTGTGCCACGCCGTCCACCACAATTCGGCGAAGCTGATCTGTCATGTGTGCCAGATGCTCACGGATCGCCTCCCCCGCCTCTTTGCCTAATTCGCCGTAGGCGGCAAATAATTCCGTGTCATCGAAAAGGCGGCGGCGTTTGATAGCGATCAGTTCCTCCAGCCAGCACGTCAAACGTTCGCTCGCCTCGGTCCTCTCCCCGGCAATCATTTCAAGGGAGTCGTGACCCCGCGAAAGCCAGACACGCAATACGGCTTCGCGCAATTCCGCTTTACTGGCGAAATGCCGATAGACGCTCCCATGACTGACGCCCAACATACGAGCGACATCCACTACCGTTGCCTTGCTCAGTCCGTAGCGGCGGAGAACGTTCTCCGCCGCTTCCAGTATCTTTTCCCTCGTCAGTGCGGTTTCGTTCATAAGATTAAGGGAAGGTTATCAGGGAACCACACCGTCTTCATCGAAGTAGCCCGCTGTGGGTCCACCGCCGGAAGTGTCGCCAATCGAACGGGGGCAATGGCTCCCTGTGAGACGGTACGATGCCCCTGATTCTGGTTGAGATCCGTTGCCACATAACCCGGATCCGCCGCATTGACCTTGATCGGCGTGTCGCGCAATTCTTTGGCGAATTGTACTGTGAGTGCGTTTACCGCGCTTTTCGAGGAGCAATAGGCGATGGCATTGACGAATCCATACTCCCAATTCGGATCGCTTGTTTGTGCCAGTGACCCTAAACCGGAAGACATATTAACGATTCGCCCTGCCCCCGATTTTTTGAGGAGAGGCAACAAAGCCTTTGTTACGGCGAACATCCCAAAAACATTGGTTTCGTAGGTACGTCGCAAAGTCTCTAGGTCTACCTGACTCGGCGGCATCTGATCAAGCGCGATTCCGGCGTTGTTGACGAGAACATCGAGTTTGCCGTGTTCCCCTTCGATCTTTTTTGTCGCCGCAGAAATGCTATTCTCGTCGGTGACATCCAGAGCGACAAACTGTGCAGTCAGCCCTTCGTTCCGGAGGGTTTGCGCGGCTTCCTGTCCCCGTGTTTCGTCCCTTGCGCCAATCAAAGCAGTATATTCAAGTTGCGCCAACTGTCGTGCGATTTCAAGTCCGATCCCTTTATTTGCCCCGGTGACAAGCGCTACTTTTCCATTTTGAGAATTGTTTGTCATTTCGTTCTCCCCTATAAAGTTTCTCTCACGGAAATGAGGATCCCACAACAAATGACAGATATCAACTTCTGTCATTTGATTTTTGTTCTTTTCTCCGAATCATTCCTGTCTCATCCAACTTTCATAAACGCGAATATAATCCAAGGTTGCTCTATTCAACCCAATTTAATCTAAATTGAATGCAGGAAATTTTCATTCCTTGCCGAAACTATCCGTATGAAAATAACCTCTTATCGCACCTATGTGGTTCGCACACCCTGGCGCAACCTTACTTATCTGGTTCTTGAAACCGAAGACGGCGTCACCGGGGTTGGTGAAGCACGAGTTCTGGGCAAAACGCACACCGTTCTCGAATTTCTCAAGGACACGGAGCGGCATTTCGTTGGGCAAGACGTGTTCGACATCGAAGCCCTGTATCGTCGTTATACCCTTCTCGATTTCGGTTCGCCGGGTGAAGTCGTGATGACCGCGCTCGCTCTTGTTGAAATGGCGTGTTGGGACATCATCGGCAAAATAGCGAACCTGCCCGTCTACAAACTGATCGGCGGCAAAGTCCACACAAAAATCCCCGCTTATGCAAATGGCTGGTACAAAGGCGAACGCACTCCCGAAGCCTTTGCGAAGGCGGCGGAAGCAGTCGTCGCAAAGGGCTACAAAGGACTGAAATTCGATCCCTTTGGCAATGGCGATCTTGAACTGACGCGCCCGGAATTTCACAAGTCCGTCCAGATCATTGAAGCGGTCTACGGCGTTGTCGGCAAAAATGTCCAAATGTTCATCGAAATGCACGGACGTTTTGCGCCCCATCAAGCCGTCGAAATCGCAAAAGCCATTGAACCAATGAGTCCCGGTTGGATCGAGGAGCCGTGCCGTCCCGAAGACCTTCCCGCTCTGCGCTACGTCATGGATCACACAACCATTCCGATTGCTACCGGAGAGCGGTTGTATCACGCACAGCAGTATCGGGATTTGCTCAAGGACCGGCTGACGCACATTATTCAGCCTGACCTCAATCAGTGCGGTGGTTTGCTGGAAACAAAGAAGATTTGTTCCACCGCAGAAACGTATAGCATCATGGCGGCTCCACACAATGTGGGTGGCGTGATCACTACCGTCGCCACGCTTCACATGATGGTCGGATTGCGGAACGCCAAAATTCTGGAACATTTCAACGATTTCACCGACAGTCAGGTAAAGCAAGTGGCTTCCCCCTATCCGGAGGTCGTGGACGGCTATTTCAGTTTGCCAGAGGGACCCGGTTGGGGCGTCACACTCAACGAGGAACATCTGCACGAAGAGACTTCACGACACGGCGCAGGCATTATCTATGATCCGGGTCTTAACATGTTTATCAACCCCGATTGGAACAAGCGAGGGGAATAAAAGGGTGCAAGTGTTGAGTTGGAGCATTATCGAAGAGAATGAAAACGTAAAATTGGTATGTTTTCCGCAGGAATAAATTCCGCGCTGTGAGGCGTGCCGCCCCGTGTCCTTCGGACACCAAATTCGCACTCTCGACTAAAAATGTACAAGATAGTTTGTAGACCGGGTTTTCTCTGTTTGTCTTTTAATCTGTGTTTATCGGTGTTAATCTGTGGATAAACACTCTTTGCGTTTCTCCGCATTTTGTTGAAAGTAAGGAAGATTGTTATGGAAAATCGTGGGCGAACGATGGTACAGTTCGCGTTTTATAAGTTTGATGCCGCGTGGCGACGACAGCCCGAAGAAGTGAAGGCGAAGGATAAAGCGGAACTCGCCTGCGCTGTTGAAGAGGCGGCGGACGAGATGATGGTGCGGGCTTATTCGCTTGTAGGAGTGCGGGGCGACGTAGATATGTTGCTCTGGAATGCCACCGAAGACTTCGATTTGTTGCAAAAGCACGGGTCGCGTTTGCTCAATACGGGTCTTGGCAAGTGGGCGACACAGCCCTATTCCTATCTCGCAATGACAAAGCCTTCGCAGTACAAAGACCCCTCTGCAATCAATGAACCCGAAGGAAGGCGGCTTGTGGTCAAGCCGACAGGTCGCAAGTACCTCTTCGTTTATCCGTTCGTCAAAACGCGGGAATGGTATTTGCTTCCGCATGAGGAGCGTCAGCGAATCATGAGCGGGCATATCGTGGTCGGTCACAAATTCCCTTCGATCAAACTGAACACGACTTATTCGTTCGGAATTGACGATCAGGAATTCGTGGTGGCGTTCGAGACGGACATCCCTGCCGACTTCCTCGATCTGGTTCAGGCGTTGCGGGAAACGGAAAGCAGTCTTTTCACGTTGCGCGACACTCCCATTTTCTCCTGTGTTCAGATGAGCATCAAAGAGGCACTGGATGCGGTTGGGTAGGGAGAGACGGGATGCGATTCGAGGAAGAAAACAGAGAAGAAAGGCAGCCAGAGCTTTTGCCATTGCAGGAGGTCCCTCTGACTCCGCCTGTCGAAACTACCTCTTTAAGCACGAGCCTTGACGCAAAACCGTTTCTTGTTTCTCCGCTTCAGATTGGCGTTTGGATCTCCTACCTGAATCGGCTGGAAAACGGATTTTTGCACCTCACGGCGATTGTTCCTGCATTGATGATGGTTGGGATTGTCTTTGCGTTATTGATGAATCCAACGGCACTGATTGTCTTTCTGGGATTGGAAATTATTTCAGGAGGAATGGTCGCCGGATTACTCGTTCCCCGTGCGATCAACAAAAACAAGTCACGCGCGGCTCTGCTCGAAACCTTAACGCATTGCGAAAAAGATCATCTTGAAACCGTTTGCTACATTCAGACGGCACACGATAAAACGGTGAGAACGGCGGCGGGTGCGCGACTTCTCGATTTGCTTTCGGAGTTTGAGGCAGGGGAAGGTTTTACGCTGGGGCGTTACTCTCGGATTAGTCTTCACCGTATCTTGAAGTCGAGGGAACCTCAGGAAATACGCCTCGCTCTGAATGCAATGGAGTATATCGGTGGGGAACAGGACATCGCTCTTGTAAAAGCACTTTCTGAGGGAAAGTATCTGGCGGATTTCAGCAATGATGTGCGGCAAAAAGCAAAATCCATTCTGTCGGTATTGCGAGAGCGTGCGGCGAACCAAAAACTCGGAACAACGCTTCTCCGCGCTTCTTCCTGCACCGAGAGCGGCGATACTCTCTTGCGCCCTACAACTTATGCTATCAGAGAGGATGAATCGGAAACGCTCTTGCGTGTTGGAGAATCTCCGACGAACGAATGAAAGGCACAGGAAATTTCCTGTGCCTTTCCTCTTTTGAGCAACAGCAATAACGCCCTTACTCTTTTTCTTTCTTCTCGTCTTCTTTCGGAGTGTTCGGGACGGTTCCGCCAATCGCTTTGGTCAGTTCGTCCTTCATCTCTTTGGCTTCGTCTTCGGGCGTTACCATCTCGACATCACCGATTTTTCCGGTCATCCGATCAATCTCGACCTCTTTGATCGTGGTGACATTGACGATCATCACGCCGTAGACCCACTTTCCTTCTGCATACTCGAAGTTCGCCATAAGGGTGCGCCCCGGTACTTTTTTCT
>JACMPS010000083.1 GCA_014377395.1 Chthonomonadaceae bacterium | reverse complement strand
GACTATTATCGCTTTCAGGGCTTTTTCTCCACGATTCAGTGGACGGATCGCAAACTTCCCGGCGAAACTAACGACTCCGAGTCCATGAAGAAGCAGGTGAAAGAAGCGGATACGAAAATCGCCGAGTTGCGTGGACAACTGGCGAGTGCGGAGAAAAAGGAAGACCGGGACAAACTCAACGAAGAGATCAATCGCACCGAAGAGGGTGTCGCAAAGTTCCGTCCGTTAGCCTCGATTGTCACCGACAAGCAAAAAGACGCCGTGCGTGAGCACCTTCTGATTCGGGGCGATTTGCACACCCCCGGCGAGGAAGTCAAACCCGGATTTGTGGCTTCTCTCTGTGGAGGAAACGAAACGGCGGCGGCGTTCACCCCGAATGAGACGACAAAAACAACAGGTTTGCGCTCTTCGCTGGCAAACTGGATCGCCTCACCGGAAAACCCGATGACGGCGCGAGTCATTGTTAATCGCCTCTGGCAACACCATTTCGGGCGCGGCATTGTCGGCACTCCTTCCGATTTCGGGATCAACGGGGAAGCCGCCACGCACAAGGAACTGCTGGACTGGCTCACCCTGAAATTTGTCAAGGATGGTTGGAGCCTGAAAAAAATGCACCGACTGATGTTGCTTTCCAACCTTTATCAGCAATCCACGCAAACTAATCCTAAAGGCGAAAAACTCGACTCGCAAAATCTTTTGCTCTGGCGTATGAACCGCCTTCGCCTTGAAGGAGAACCGTTACGAGACAGCATTTTAGCATTGAGCGGAAGATTGAATCCTGAAATGGGCGGACCCAGTATCTACCCGCAGGTCAGTTCCGAGGTACTCTCTACGGGCTCGACGCACAAATGGGGCAACTCGTCGGAGGAGCAGGGACGACGACGCACGATTTATGTCTTTCAGCGACGTTCACTTTTGTTGCCGATTGTCGAGGTGTTTGACGGAGCCGATCTTGTCAACACCTGCTCACGCCGAAACAACACGACGATTGCACCGCAAGCCCTTGCCCTCTTCAATTCTGAATTCACACGCGAAGAGTCGCGTCACATTGCGGAACGTGTTGTTAGAGAAGCGGGAGCGGACACAGCGACGCTGATAGATCGTGCGTATCGGCTGATTTTGTCGCGTCCCTCTACGGCAAAGCAAAAATTGCTTACACAGGAATTTCTGACAAAACAAACCGGTCTTTACACAAAACGGGGTAACGAGGCTTCGCTCTTAGCCTTTACCGACCTGTGCCATGTTTTGATCAACTCAAACGAATTCCTTTACCTGGATTAATCGAAAACGATCCGTCTCTCACAATTTCGCGAATGTCACTCTTAAACAGGACTGCACTTACCTTATGAAAACTCGCCCCGGAACCTTGCTTGCCCTTTCTTTAGTCACGGGTTACGCCGTCCTTTTTTCGGCGCATATCGTCTCGGCACAGCGAACGCCCCTCCCGAAGACTGCACCTCCGCAGACAGAAAAGGGGACGACGAAGGACAAGCCGACACAGGCAAGCGTTTCCCTGAAAAAGTCTTTCGCTACGGTTTCGGCTACTGATGTGCTTGTGAAAAAGGCACTTGATGCGAAAGACCTCTCCGGAGCAAAAAAACTCGCAGATAAGCCCGGAGCATTCAAGGGGAAAGTTGTCAAGGTTTACTCTCCTAAAGGGAATAATCTCATCATTCTAAACTTTGCAACGGATTTCAAGACCGCTTTGACGGCTATTCTCCGCAAGGAAAACTTTGCGAAATTCTCCAAAATGGACAACTTGCTCGACAAAAATGTACTTGTCACGGGCAAGTTTACGCTTTACAAAGATACGCCGCAGATACTGCTCACCGAAATTTCGCAGATCAAAATCATCAAGTAGACGAACGATAAGCGACCTGATCAGTCATTTTATGGAACTCTAACATCATGTCTCGAAAACCACATTTTACAAATGCTCTTTCCCGCCGCGACTTTCTGGCGCGTGCCGGAGGTGGATTCGGTTCGCTGGCACTAACCTTTATGCTTGCGGAAGAAGCGAAGGCAAAAGCACTGCGAACCGAAAATCACAACCCGCTTTTGCCGAAGCCGCCGCACTTCACGCCCACCGCGAAGAATGTGATCTTCCTGTTTATGTATGGGGGCCCCTCGCAGGTGGACACCTTCGATCCAAAGCAGGAACTCATCAAGCATCACGGTAAAAAACTCGGTGACGCATTAAAGGGAGCGGGCGACATCAAGACGTTTGGCGGTGAAGGCAATGCCCCGCTGATGCGTAGCCCGTTCAGTTTTAAGAAATATGGAAAGTCGGGAATCGAAGTTTCGGAGATTTTCCCTCACATTGGAGAGCAGGTAGATGATTTATGCTTTATTCGCTCGATTTACGGTGAGTCAAATAATCACGCCCCCGCTCTTTTCCAAATGAACACGGGTTCGATTTTGCAGGGACATCCTTCTGTCGGCTCATGGGTCACTTATGGGTTGGGAACCGAGAATCAGAACTTGCCCTCTTATGTGGTGATGACGGATCACCGGGGCGGGCCTATTGGCGGCGCACCAAATTGGTCGAGCGGGTTTATGCCCGCCACTTATCAGGGAACCGTTTTTCGCAGTTCCGGGACACCGATTCTCGATCTTTCTCCCGGTGAAGGTGTCACACGCGAGTCGCAACGTTCCAGCCTCGATTTGCTCGGCAAACTGAACACCGATCACCTTCACAGCAATCCCGGCGACTCTGATCTTGAAGCCCGAATTGCCTCCTACGAACTCGCCTACCGAATGCAAATGAATGCTCCCGAAGTGGTGGACTTCGCAAAAGAGACGGAAGAAACGAAGAAACTTTACGGCATGGACAACCCCGAAACGGAGAAGTTCGGGCGTAAATGCCTGATGGCGCGGCGACTTGTTGAGCGCGGAGTCCGCTTTGTGCAGGTCTACAGTGGGGGCGGACACGGCGACGACACCTGGGACGCGCACGGCGATATTGTTGGCAATCATGGCGCACACGCCCGCAATACCGATAAGCCAATCGCAGGGTTGCTGATGGACTTAAAGCGGCGTGGTCTTCTCAAAGACACGCTTGTGGTATGGGCAGGTGAGTTCGGGCGGTTGCCGATTTCGCAGGGCGGACGCGGACGTGATCATAACCCCGGTGTGCAGACGGTGTGGATGGCGGGGGGCGGCGTGAAGGGTGGCACGGTCATTGGCGAGTCGGACGAGGTAGGACTAAAAGCGGGGCGTGACCCACACCATATCCGCGATTTCCATGCAACGATTCTCCATGCAATGGGCTTGAACGATATGGCTCTCACCTATCTTTATAACGGGCGTTACCAGCGACTTACGGAAAATGGCGGGCAGGTGATCAAAGCCGCTCTTGCTTAAATTCCCTACTCTTTTGTGATGCCTCGAACGCTCGAGTTTACTTTCGAGTAGGGTAAGTCTCTTTCTGAATCTTCCGCGTCTCAACCTCTGCCTTGCTCTCTCCAATCAAAAACACGCAAAAGAGAGTCGGCTCTAAACTTACAAGCCGACTCTCTGTCCAGTTTGCCGTTAGTTTCTTTTGCGCTTTAAGCGTAGCCCAAAGACGCCAACCGCAATTCTCGCCACCCATAATACCGACGGTTCAGGAACTGCCGTCAACAAAAAACTGCGACTCTGATTATTGAACATTCCCGTCCCGACAATCGAACCTGCAT
>JACMPS010000082.1 GCA_014377395.1 Chthonomonadaceae bacterium | reverse complement strand
ATAGGCTCTACAGTGATGTCCACGATTGGATGAACTCAGAACGGCGAATATATTCCGTTTCCTGTTCCGGGAGTTGAAAACTCCCGGCAACAAAAGAGAAACGTATTCGCATGATCGTGTGCAATTGGGACCGCAATAAATCCCGCCACCTCCCTCAGATAAGGTATACTTTCAATAGACAACGAATTTGCGTTGCGCTTCTTCTGCTGTTCCCCTTTGCAACTGTGTAAAATTTAATTGATTTTGTTGTCAGAAAAGGACACCCGGATGAGACGATCATTCCTCGTTTGGACTATTTTCTGCGCGTTTCTCGGCTTCACCCCTTCCCTCACTAGCCTTCCTGCCTACGCACAGACCGACATCGCCGTCTACTCGGACGCACTTGGAAGCGGCTGGCAAAACTGGTCCTGGGGAACTACCCTTGACTTTGCCGCGACTTCCCCCGTTCACTCCGGCTCCAAAAGCCTGAGTGCAAGATATGATTCCGGCTATGTCGGTCTCTATTTTTCATTCCCCTCACAAGTGGACACCCGCTACTACTCGGCACTCACATTCTACATTCACGGCGGTACAACTGGAAACCAGAGCATTGACGTGCATGGTGCCAGAAGCGGAAATTTTCAGGGCGGCGTCCGCATTGGCGGAGCGAATATCGAAGGTGGCTCGATTGTGGCGGGGGCATGGCGCAAAGTCACTTTGCCGCTAACCACGCTCTCAACCGGAGGCGTCACCGACTTTTCAGGCATTTGTCTTCAAGAGGCAACCGGGGGCGCACAGCCTACCTTTTATGTGGACGATGTAGTCCTGATTTCGATTGCAGCCCCTTCCGTTGTCAACATCAATGTCAATCCCTCTCAAATTCTGCGAAAGATAGATTCTCGAACCGTCGGCGTCAACTCAGCGATCTGGGATAATCAGTTTGGCGAAGCAATCACTTCAAGTTTATTGACGGACATGGGCGTCGGTGCGTTGCGCTTTCCCGGTGGCTCCATTTCCGACGAATATCATTGGCGTACCAATACCACCCTCAACAATACGTGGCAGTGGGCAAACTCCTTCGATAATTTCGCCCGCACTGCACGAGGGGTCGGCGCTAGCGTTTACATCACGGTCAACTACGGTTCCGGTACGCCACAGGAAGCAGCGGATTGGGTGACTTATTCCAACATCACTCAGCGAAACGGCTTTAGGTACTGGGAAATCGGTAATGAAAATTACGGTTCCTGGGAGACGGACAATAACACCCGCCCCCATGATCCCTACACCTACGCGGTACGAGCCAAAGAGTACATTCAGCGAATGAAAGCCGTAGATCCGACGATCAAAATCGGGCTTGTTTGTATGAACGGCGAAGACGGCTGGGGCAACTACACGGATCACCCCGCTCTTAATCCCCGCACGAACACAGCCCACAATGGCTGGACTCCGGTGATGCTGGCGACGCTGAAATCGTTGGGAGTGACGCCCGATTTTCTTACCCTTCACATCTACCCGCAAGAGCCGAACAACGAAAGCGACGCGGGTTTACTCCAATCCGCCAACTGGGTGAACGCCGCCGCAGACCTGCGCCGAATGTTGACGGACTATCTGGGCGCGGCGGGTGCAAACGTTGAAATCGTCTCCACTGAGAACAACAGCGTTTCCTACAATCCCGGCAAACAATCGGTTAGCCTGATCAATGCTCTCTATTACTGTGACAGCCTCGGTCAATTCCTCCTCTCCGAGTTCAATTCACTCGTCTGGTGGGGGCTGAGAAACGGTTATGTTTACGGAACCAATCTTAACTCGTCGCTTTACGGCTGGCGTGGTTATGGTGATTATGGCATCGTCTCTCCAACAAGCGAAAAATATCCCACTTTTTATGGGATCAAGCTCGCCTCCAAGTTTGCGAGACCGGGTGATTATGTCGTACCCGCCACCTCCGATTATGGGCTGCTCACCGTCTATGCCACTCGACAGGACGCAGGCACTCTGAAATTGCTGGTGATCAATAAATCCCCCGTCAGTGCCCTCACCGGAAGGTTTCTACTCGGCGACGCGATCCCCCGCAAGACGATGTCGGTTTTGACTTACGGAATTCCGCAGGACGAAGCGGTACGTACAGGGGTGGGGAATCCTGACCTTGCTACGGGGTCTCAAGCCGCGACCCGCTCCTTCACCCGTTCCTTTGCGCCGTACTCCGCAACCGTGCTGACGATTCCAATCTATCTGCGTCAAACCCGGTAAGAGATCAGATTTGAGTTAAATGACACGGATTTGCAAACAAACAGAACAGGGCAAACACAACTTTTTGTGTTTGCCCTGCTTTTTGTTGAAAATGTGTTTAAAGTTTTTTGAGGACGAAACAAGACAAGTTTGGTGTCCGAGTTTTAGCCAATTCAGGGGCGGAACGGGGCGCGGACTT
>JACMPS010000081.1 GCA_014377395.1 Chthonomonadaceae bacterium | reverse complement strand
TCTTGTGGGGAATATCTATCAGATAGTGGGTCTACTTTTCGTTATGGAAACTCCCGAACTCACCTGCGGCTTTACCTCGAAGGCACGAACTTTCGGCGTATCGGGCGTCTTCTGGAGGTAGCTCCTCAAACCGTGATCAACTGGGTCAACGCTTATCACGCCGCTCTCTACGCGCAGGAACAAACGCCGCCGCAACCTGATACGGTCGAGACCGCCGAACTCGATGACTCTGGCGACGCTTGCGAGAAAGAGCCGGTGCTTTAGTCGGTGTGCAGAAGCCTTGCACTGAGCGGTGTGGCTTTTCGCGTGTGCGTGGAACGCCCGCCAACTCCACAGAAGAGCGTTTCCAAACTATTGCAAAACCCTCGGCGAATGCTTGCCCGCTATAAACTAAACACTCCCGAAACGCCGCCGCTTGACACGCGACTCGATTTATGCGTAAAATGGCATTATCTTATGCAGGTTCGAGGGAGAAACTTTTTATGAGTCGTGCTGCCCAGCAACGCGCCGCCTTTCGTCGTCTGGCAGAA
Organism: Chthonomonadaceae bacterium; assembly: GCA_014377395.1. GTDB lineage: Bacteria > Armatimonadota > Chthonomonadetes > Chthonomonadales > Chthonomonadaceae > JACMPS01. The sequence continues at coordinate 4,988 of JACMPS010000081.1, read as the reverse complement.
ACGCTACATACGGAAGCCCCGGCAAGCGACATTCAGCAAATGATTGTGGAGGAAGCACGCAAATTGACCTCGGCGGCAACCGCCGCCTTGTGTCTGCTCACTCCCGAACGTGACCTGCTCGATTTTGTGGCGGTTGCCGGAGAAAACGCCGAAGAAATTCTCGGTCTCAAGATTCGCGTCAATGATTCCCTTTCTGAAAACGTCCTCGCAACCGGAGAACCCGCCCTTATTGACACCCGTACCGCACAGGAAACCGGAAGCCTGTTCTCCGAGATGGACGAAGAAGCACAGCCGCGTCCTCGCTTCCGAGATAGCCAATCGCTTCCCCGTTCCGCCGTCGTTGTGCCGCTCTACTACAGTGGTAAACTCGTGGGAACTCTTTCCGCCCTCAATAAAGACGGCGACCTCAGCGAAGGCACTCCCTTCGCCGCATTCGATCAAGATGATCTCGACATTTTAACCCTTCTCGCCGAGCAAATCGCTCTTGCCGTCAAGTGGGACGCCATTTCACGACAAGCCCGTGAGCAATCCCGCGAACTCGCCGTTCTCTACGATACTGCACAAACCGTCTCCGGGAGCCTCAACGTTCAGGAGGTCATGGAAAGTGTGCTGAACGCAATTTGCGCCCACGTCGAACACCATGTCGCGGCACTTTTTCTGATGAATGACGAGCGCACTCACCTCTTTATCGCCGCCGACCGGGGCTTGACCGATACCGAGCGCGAAATCCAACTCTCCGTTGAAACCGGGATCCCGGCGCGGGTACTGTCAAGCGGTTCACCCCGTCTTGTCTCCGACACCGACGCTGAACCGGGGTTCACCGACATCTCGGACAGAGCGCGTGCCCTTTCCGCCCTCTATGCCCCGATCCGTAGCCGGGACGAAACGCACGGGCTAATCGTTGTCACCTCACTTCAGCGACAGGCGTATACCGAAGATGACTTGAAACTGCTCTCGGCGGTGGCACAGCAGGCGGGAATCGCAATCGAAAACGCATGGCTCTACGAAGATACCCGCCGCCGTGCCGACGAGTCTGTGGCTCTTTATGACCTCTCGCAGCACATCAACAGCACTCTGAATTTAGATCGCGTATTGAGTTTCGTGGCGGAGAGTGTGCTGAATCTGCTCAATGCGGACAGTTTCGCTTTGCTCTTATTTAATGAAAAAGAGGGAAGACTTGTCACACGATTGGTGCGTGATCCAAACAGCGTACTGGACGCAGAGGCTTTCATAAGCGGATTTCGCCCGAAAGTGGGGGAGGGGATTGCAGGGTGGGTGTTGGAGTGGCAGACACCGCAAGCCGTTGCTGAAGTTGCCGCCGATGCCCGTAATCGCTCCTGCCCAATGGACATTTACGGGGTTGCCTCGACACTGTGCGTTCCCATGCACGTCAATGATGAAGTCATCGGCGTGATGCTTGCCCTGAGTGAAAAGCGTCGGCTGTTCACCGTTGCTGAAATGGAACTGCTTTACACTATAGCTAACCAGGCGGCGGTAGCGGTGGTCAATGCCACGCTTTATCAGGAAGCCCGCAATCGTACCCGCGAGTTACGCCGCTATTTTTCGCGGGTGGCACAGGCACTCGGCACGGCGTTGGACGAGGGAAACCTGCCGCAACTGCTCACGAATCTTTGCGCGGAAGCGATGCAAGCGGAACGATGCGCGATTTATCGGGTGGAAGACGAAACGCTGAAACTTCATGCGTCAAGCCGCTTCCGAAACTCCGTCCCGCCAGACGCCGAAATTCCGCTCGGTCTTGGTCTTGCGGGGTGGACGGCAAAGCGCGGACAAGCCCTACTTATCACTGATTTAAACTCCGACCCCCGTAGCCGCTTTCATGGGTGGCTTCAGCGAGATCGGCTTTCCTCGTATCTTGCGGTTCCGATCAAAAACGGACGAAAAACAGTGGGGGTGATCGAACTCTACACGGCGGAACCCCGCGAGTTCACCCGTGACGAGGCAATTATTCTGAATACGCTCGCTCGTCGTTCCCGCGTGGCGGAGCGACTCACCCCGCCCTCTTGATAGGTTTTCCTTTATGCTTGAGAAGAAAAATCTCGCTCAGAAGAATGTTGTCGTTGGGGCGAGCGAGACAAGTCAGACTTCCCGTTTCTTCAGCGATCTCGATGCTTTTGTAGCCGTCGCCGGAAGGAGAACGATGCACGACTGCTCGTCTTCTGTCTAGATCAATCACCCAGTATTCGACAATGCCGCACCAGGCATAAAGTATTGCCTTTTCCGACAAATCCTGACGCTGAGTTGACGCCGAAATCTCTACCACGAGTTGTAAATCATTTGCGCCGGGGTGCTGGGTTTCGTAAGCCGCATCGGGATGGGTAGTAACGACAATATCCGGCTCCGGTTCGCTCTCCATGCCTCTCTCATCAGCAAGAATGGACGACTGCAAGCGGAGAAAATCGTAACCGAAGAGTTCGATCAATCGTTTTGCCAGTCGTTTTAACGTCAGAGTGTGTGGTGGATTCTGCGGTATCTTCTTCCAGATTTCTCCTTCAATGAGCTCGTAGCCGCCCCTCAAGACGCCACACTCCGCCATTCTGTAGTACTCATCTCGTGTGAAATATTTCTTAGGATTGTCCCCGTATCTGTTTTCCATTATTCGTCCTCTGTCTCTTCAATCAAACCAGAGACCTCACCTAACAACTTACCACTGACTCAATTTTATTCAATCAAGCCGATAGATGTTGCCGTAAGTACGATAAAAGCCGCCCTGTGTCGCTTCCCGCACTTCGTCTACCAGGTAACGCGCTCCCTCTTTGCGGAGGTTGCGTGGGAACTGAGCGTGCCAGCCGGAATGATAACCCTCAGAAGTCACCCGCAACCTGAGTTCCGTTCCCTCGCGATAGCACTCCAGAGCGATGCCCTCTCCCGGCGTTGTGCGGGTTTGGAGAAGGTCAGTCGCGACAGGTTGCACTTTGGGAGGGGCTTTGATGTCGGTGTACTCCGGGACAACGCCGGATTTTGCCGCCAGAATCGCCGCCTCGCTTGCATCTATGCAAGCCAGTACGCCTTTTGTCGTGACTACGTAAAGCCGCTCTTTGTGATACTGCATCGAGTAAGCGGAGCCGCAAGTCGTCTCCAATTTCCAGAGCCGTTCCCTCTCTCCCTCGCCACTGAAACAATAAATCGAGTTGTTGTTGTCTCCGGCAAAAACGTACTTGCCCCCTTCTGCGGCGGAGTTGGAGAAAATCGCGTTGTCGGCTTTGTAGATGTGCTTTTGTTCGCCCTGAGTCGTGAAGCAATACAAATTGGATCGGTGCGTTCCTGCGTAAAGCAAATCGCCTTCACGCCACCCGAAATAAATGACGCCCTATGTTGGCTTCTCCCACAAGATTGTGCCGCCGTTCAAAGCCATCGTAGGCAGTCACGCCTTTGCTGTGTCCCTGATAAACGTAGCCCTGCTCGTCACAGCGCACCATCCACCCCGCAACTCCCGTGCTTTTCGTTGCCCACTGCTCCTCATCCTCGTAGTTGATGACCGTCACCATACCCTTTGCATCGGAGACGGCAAGCATTGCGTTTGAGATGTCAAGCCAGTAAATATCCACTTTTTCGTCTATTTCGTAGGCGGCACGAGGGAATTTTCCGGTCAGATCGTAAACGTTTCCATCGTCACAGCCGACGTAAATCCAGTCACCATCGGAGACAATACATTTCACTCCGTCCGGGAGTTGAAATTGCTGGAGAACGTTGCCACTGTGATCTAACTGAAAGACTCGTCCGGCTTCGTTGCCGACCCAGCAAGAATGTTCGTCTACATAAATACCGAGCGCGGCGGAACCTGTATCAAACTTCCAGAGGAGGGGAGCGGAGGGTGTGGATTTTGAGGAGGTTCTGCCTCCCGAAGTGGTCTCAACGGGCGCGTCAATCGTTCGACGAGTAACGGTGCGTTTCTGCCGCACTCCCCGTACCGCCGGTTCGTAACCCTTGCTTGTTTCTCTTTGGTCTTTTTTTGTGCGTGTGCCTTCGCCAGTTCGGGAGTGTCGAAAGTGGCGGTTTGCGTGGCTCCGGCTTCCCCGATGCGCCCATACCGTATCGTCACCGTCTGCTCTTCAACGGTGACTTCGTAGAACTTATGCGAACTGTCTCCTGCCTCCAACAACTCCAGATAAATCACGTCGGGTTGCGCCATCCGCTATTCTCCCTCCTCCTGGAAAGTGACTCCGTTCTGTTTTTGTCTTCAGGACTATCGGCGAATTTATTGCGCCGGGTTTGTCTTTACTCGGACTATCGAGCCAAAACCGGAATATCGGTGTCGCGGGTGATTCGGTCTCGCAGGGCTTGCGGCGGCTCCGGGATCGTCCAACCCTCGTAAGGGTCTCGCCAGCGTCCATCCAATTTGATCAGCGTGATCAATTCCGCAACGCCATTTTCCTGAGCGATTCCTGTTTTCACTTCGTCCCGGCGGCGATACAGCGAAATTTTCCCGCCCGCTTTTCCTACAAAGCCGTAATCTGCATCCGCCATTTCGCCGGGCCCGTTCACGATACAGCCCATCACGGCGATACTCACGTCACCACCGAGATGCCCTGTCGCCGATTGAACCCAGGCGTCCACTGTCGGCAAATCGAATTTGGTGCGTCCACACGAGGGGCAAGAAATAAACTCGACTTTGGTACGCCGCAAGCCACACGCCTGAAGAATATCATAGCAGACAGGCAACTCATTGATCGGGTCTTCAGAGAGGGAAACGCGGATCGTGTCTCCAATCCCCTCGGAAAGCAAAGTGCCGATCCCCGCCGTAGATTTCACACGGGCGTACTGCCCGCTTCCCGCTTCGGTGACGCCAAGGTGGAGCGGATAGTCCATGTCCAGTTCCGCCATGCGCTGAGCCATCAGGCGGTTGGCTTGAAGCATAACCGGGACACGAGAGGCTTTCAGCGAAATAATCAGGTTGTGGTAGTTGTGCCGTCTGCAAATCTGGAGGTATTCAATTGCGGATTGCACCATGCCTTCCGGCGTATCGCCAT
>JACMPS010000080.1 GCA_014377395.1 Chthonomonadaceae bacterium | reverse complement strand
TTCCCTCCTGAAAATAAAACGAAAAAAATACGAGCCGGTAAAGAAAATGATGTGAAATCTGCGAGGGCGTGTGGAATACCTTGTTTGTGACCGGAAACGGACGCAAGAAATCACAAAATTGGCGGCAGGAAGCCGCCTAACTACTTCATGGAGGAGTTTGTACAACATGGGAATGCGAATTAATACCAACGTCACTGCGATGAATGCTCTGAGAAGCTACAACATGGCCAACGAGCAAGTGAACGCAAGCATCCAACGCTTGTCTTCAGGGCTTCGGATCAACAATGCCTCGGACGATCCCGCAGGTCTGATCATCTCCGAAAACCTGCGCTCACAAACCGACGGCATGACGCAAGCCATCAGCAACTCGCAGGATGCGACCAACCTGATCAAAACAGCGGAAGGCTCCCTTACCGAAGTCAACTCACTTCTTCGTAGTATTCGCCAGCTCTCCGTCCACGCCGCCAACACCGGAGTCAACGACAACACCGCCGTGCAAGCGGATCAGGCGCAAATCACGTCCGCAATCGCTTCGATTGATCGTATCGCCACAAACACCCAGTTCGGAACGAAAAAACTGCTTGACGGTACCTCCGGAATTACCTCTTCCGTCGTGGATACCGCGACGATTGCCGGAATCAATATCGGTGGAACGTATGCAGGTGCTTCGACTCAGAACGGAACAGTCAACATCCAGGTTGCGTTTGTGGCAACCCGCGCTCAGGTTTCAGGAGCGGGCTTTGCGACTTATGCCGCCGTGACCGCAACCCTCGCCACCGTCAACGGCGGCATAACAGGGAACGGCGGAAACGTCGTCATCAACGGTCAAACGGTTTCAGTCGCGGGTTCCGATACCGTGCAAACCCTGATCAACAAGATCAACAACATCTCGGGTTCTACCGGAGTTTCCGCCGCTTTCACTGCGGTTAACGGTTCCGGTGCGATTGTTCTTACTCAGCAGAACTACGGTCTCAACTATGGCATCAACCAGTCGGAGAGTTCTTCTCTGGTCGGTACAGGTACATCGGGTACAGTGGTCTACGGACGCAACGCAACGGTCACGGTGGTGGCTTCCGCTCTTGTCAATGGAGCTGTCACAACGGTGACTTCGACTTTCAGTGGCGGACGTTCGAGTGTGGACGGTGGATTGCGTGCGACGGATACCTACGGCAACTCGATCCTGCTGACGGAAAGAGGCAACAACGCAACAGCCGCTCAGGTCACGGTCTCTCGTGTTCAAGCAGGAAGTTTGCAGTTTCAGATCGGTGGCAACGCAAACCAGTTTGTCAACGCCAGTCTCGGCAACCTGCGTACCTCCAACCTGGGAAATACCTCGGTTGCAGGTTCCAACCTCTCGCTGATTGACGTCACTTCTGCGGCGGGTGCAAACAGTGCGATGAACGTTCTCGACGAAGCCATCGGTCAGGTGACTCAATTGAGAGCAAGTCTCGGTTCCCTCCAGAAGAACACACTGGAAAGCACGGTTCGCTATCTGGGCGTCGGCGTGGAGAACCTTTCCGCTTCCGAAAGTCAGATCAGGGACACCGATGTCGCCAGCGAAGTCGTGAAGTACACCAAAAACCAGATCATGCAATCGGCAGCGCAGTCCGTGCTTTCACAGGCGAACTCAAACCCTCAGCAGGTTCTGTCCCTTCTCCGATAGTCGGCAGGGTAAGTTTGGAAACAAGTTGGTAGAAGAGGAGGCGATGCGCTTGCATCGCCTCCTCTTTGATATAAAGGAAGTGTCATAGTTAAGGATTAAGTGTTGAGAAGGAGATTTTCCTCTTATCCAAGCGGCAATTTCAGCCAGAAAGTGGCTCCCTGTCCCTCTTCGCTTTTCACTCCAACCAGTCCGCCGTGTGCGTCCGCCACACTTTTCACAAAGCGTGTCCCGATCCCGGTACCTCCCGGCGTCGTGGAGAGAACATTTGGAGTGAACAGGGTAGGCATGACTTTGGCGGGAACCCCTGCGCCGTCGTCAGTCACTTCGATCAGGCAATAATTTCCTTCGGGGAATGTTCCGTCTCTCTTTGAGGTTAACTTTACCTTGACGTTATATTCATTGCGATAATCAAGACGTTTTTTGTTGACGGCATCGGCGATTGCCAGAATCGCGTTATTGACGAGGTTGAAGACGGCGCGACCCAAGAGCCGCTTATCAATCGGAACAGCCCCGACAGTCTCCGGCTCCTCAATGGAAAGGACAACACGTTTTCCCTTTGCCACCACCTGCAAACGGCGGAGTCGCTCCTCCAAAATGGCTCTAATTTCCATTTTTTCAATGTTGGTGGATTGCGTTCCTTTGACATAATCGGAGATTTCAGTCACCATTTCTCGAATGTCGGCGCATCCGTCTCTGATCATACTTTCCATTTCCGGGTACCAGTCCCGCAGGGAAAGGGTGAGATTGTAGAGTTCCTCCAGCGTGATGTCTTTTTGAGCGCGCATAAGATCATCTATTGCCCCGAACATCGGTTCGATATACCAATTTTTTGTAGTGGAGAGAGTTGATTCAATCGGGGTCAGAGCATTGCCCATATCATGCGTGAGGCTTCCAACGGCATCCGCAACCGCCGCCTTTTGTGCCGCCTGTGCAAGTTGTGCATTGACAATCGAGGTCGCCGCCAACCCCCCGATAATTTCGAGAGCTTCCTGATCTTCATCGGAAAAGTTTTCGCCGCCCCTTTTGTTCAGAGTTTGTAAAACGCCGATAGGTTCGCCGCCGTAATTTTTAAGCGGAACCGTCAGCAGGGAAAGCGTGTGGAATCCGGTTTTCAGGTCTTTTTCAGGATTGTAGCTGTTGGCATCGCTAATGGAGGAAACCCCTGTGCGAAATACGGTTGCCGCCCGCCCGCTTTTGTCGGTAAGCGGGTCTATTTCGTCTCCGATCAGTTCCGTTTTGCCGATGACGTGCTTAAAAACAAGCCGCTCCGTATCGGGATTATAAAGCAAGATTGAGCCTGCATCCGCCTCGACGGTTTGCAGGGAAACACCAAGGGTTTCGGCAAGCAATTCACTGAGGGTCAGGCGCGAGGAAAGAGCGGCACTGATGCGATGTGCCGCTTCGATTTGCCGCTCACGAAGTTCGAGGCGGGCGCGTAAGGTTGCGAGTTCGGTTTCTTGTGTCATTATGGGTTTATTATACTTTATTTGCCTCGCTCTGTCCCTCCACATTTTTCACAATCCCGGTGTAAAGTGAAGCACACCCGCCCCTGTTTTTGCGGGGTCGCTCTTCTATATTTCGTGCCTCATTGGCGTGCCTCAAACAAGCGTGAAAAGCACTCCGTTCGCGTCTTAATCTCCAATGCTGGCGGTATGCGTGAGAACCTTAGCATTTTTAATTCCTGTTGAAAAGAGACTTTCACTTATCACTCACGTTACGCATTACCTACTTTGTTAGCCCCCACCCTGATTTCACCCACTCAGCCCACCCCCAAAATCCAGGAGAGGGGAGCAGATGCAAATGCCCGTCTTTTCTCTCTTTACGCCTTTGTATGAGGTCTCTCCCTCTCCTCGTATTTTTCTTCTCTGTGCCTTTGTGTCTCTAACGAAGTGGGTGGTAAATCATGTCCCTGTGCATAAAGTGAGTTATAAAGACTACGCAACGGTACTTCTACTGTTTGCCTATAATAAAAATATCCCTGACCTCACCCCGGTTCGCAAGAAAATTCTTGCTCAACTCAGCCGGGATTTCGGAGAGCAACTAAAGGAGGAAAATCAACGACGAACGCTAGAGGCTACACGCTTACCCCGGATACCCATGTAGAAGGCGATGAGACTGTTTCGGAAGAGCAATTCGATGCTGATCTCGCGGAAGCCCCGAAAGATATGAAAGTGCTACGACGCGGAGAGACGTTTTTTCGCGAGACCATTATCGAGCAGGAAACGCCCGCTGAACGCGCCACTATCGCCGCACTGTTCGCCGATCTCCTCCACTATGCAAACACGCACACGCTCACCGAAGAAGATGCAAAGACCGTTGAGCAGTTTAATTCGCGGGTTCATCAATTCACCCGGTAGGTTTTCCAAATCGGTGAGGCAAGCACTTGTCAGGTGATCTCGTTCTCTCCCCTTATTTTAAGCAGGGCAAATAGATGCTAATTTCCGGAGATTCGCTTTCTCGTCCTAATTGTAAACGTTTAGATGTGCTATCATCACTCTACAACAATTTACCTGCCGGCAAAACGAAATAATCTGAAACCTTTTCCGTTTTTTCAGTGTGTACAGGAGTTAGCAGACATTAGCAAAACATCTACTCACGAGGAGCCTGTGTCATGTCATTCTCATTCGGAATTCGTGGAGCGCGAATCTCCACAGGATCAAAAGGAACTTATATTCATCTCGGCGCGAAAGGCATTCACTATCGCCAGAGAGTTGCAGGTCCCTACGGTCAACCTGTTTCCGCCCGCCCCTCTCCAAAACGATCTACACCAGAGCCATCTGTTCCTTATCC
>JACMPS010000079.1 GCA_014377395.1 Chthonomonadaceae bacterium | reverse complement strand
TACGAGCGCAGCTACGCCGAGCCAGAACGATGATCCCTCTGAATGACATTTGGATCGCCGCCACCGCTCTTGCTATAGGCGCAAACCCCGTCACCCACGATAACCGTTTTCAACACGTCAAGAACCTCGTTACGGTGGATTGGACACTCCCCTGAATTCTCTTCACTGCAGTTGGTCTCCTGCGACTCACCTGTCCTAACTGACTCTCCCCACACAACACAAAAACGTCTGCCGAGTTTCAGGGCTTTCCGCAAACAGGGTACAATGCAACAAAGTAGAAAGAAAAGCAGAAGGAAAAGAACTGAGACAGTGGAAGACATTTGACTCTCCCCCAAAGTTTTGCGTGAATAAGCCGCACTCCGTGCTTCAACCGAACAAACGCGGAACGAACGGCTCCAGTTGGAAAAATACGCCGAAAAATTAGAGGCATTGGCACGACGCAAAGAAGAGGTCATTCACCGTCAGGAACAATTTCTTGCTGAAATCGGCTCTACAGGATTCTATCTTCCCGAAAAGGCACATTAACGGCAAGGAGGTATAATAAGAGTGTCCTCTGTTCTCCGTGAACACGAGTCTTAGTGCGAAATAGTTACATTTACAAGAAAGAAATTACTGTGATCGAACCCCTTATTCAGACCGTTGACCGTGCCGAACAAATCCGTCTCATTGGAACTTTCCCCAACCCGAACCCGGAGCGCGATTATGTTATTCACCATATTTGCCACGAGTTCACTTCGGTTTGTCCGAAAACGGGGCAACCCGACTTTGCCACGATTGAACTTATTTACACACCCGAAGAAACCTGCCTCGAACTCAAATCGCTCAAATTCTATCTTCAGGCTTACCGCAATCAAGGCATCTTCTACGAAGCTGTGACAAACCGTATCTTGACCGACCTCGCCGAGGTTTGCAAGCCGCGCTCCATGAAAATCGTCGGGAATTTCGCCGTGCGGGGGGGGTGGTCTTCCGTGATTACCGCCGAACACAAAAGCGAGAGCTAGTACTCCGTCAAAGTAGTACGTTGTGATGTATCCGTAAGGGTTCCGCTCGCTGAACCCTTATCACAGGGTGCAATGCTGAACCCTCCTGATTACAGGGCGCCACAAAAAGCGTCTCCACTCAAAGAGACTACCTTTCATCCGAATGCTCTAGTAGAGTGAAAACAAAAACCGTGCCTTAAAAAAGCAAAAAAAGAGACAAAAAAATTTGGGAACCCTTTTTGGGTTCCCATGGAGGGTCTTACTCACGTTCTCTGTGTTGGAACGCACAAGGGTAGGAGAGGTGGCGCGAAAATAAAAATACGCTCTGCTCTTCTCCAAAATGCAATCGTGTATCGGTATGAGTGCTCTCTTTGACTTTTGCGTCAAGGTCTTATGTTTGTCTTTCCCTCCGCATAAGTAGAGACGGAGGACGGGGCGTTCCGTTTCATTCATTTAGCAAAAAAAACGAAAAATAACCGGAAAGGTGCGGGTCACAGAGATTTTCTGTGACCCGCATCTGTTTCACTCACCCTCAATTCAGGCGAGAGGTTTTGGTTTACGGATCGCCCAGCGTATTATAATTCTGGAGCATCAGGGAGAGATCACCAAAATCAATCCCGCCGTCTTCGTTCAGATCGTTCGCCAGCGTGTAAAGCGGATCTCCGCTCAGCGCATTATAAGCTTGGAGCAACTGAGAGAGATCGCCGAAATCCACGGCATTATCACCGTTGATGTCTCCGGCAAGCAGGGTAGCGTTCAGCCCGGAAACATCGCCGGAAGTCAGGTCTACCGGAACGACTCTCTGAAGCCACTTCGTCCCTTTGATCGCGAGATTGTAATTGCCCGCCGGGACAGTCCCCAGTGAAAACAAACCGCCGGAATTCAGTGTAGAGGTGAAATCGAGAATGCTTCCCCCCCCTACAGGACGAAATTGAAGCGTGATCGCTTTTCCGGTCTCAACCTTCAATCCTTCCAGGAGAACCGTACCCGCTACGGTTCTGGATTGGAAAATAGTGAAGGTCAGAGCATTGGAAACGCCTCCGCCCCCGCCTGTCGTTGGGTTCAATACGGTCACAGTTGCTGTTCCCACCGAAGCAAGATAACTCATGGGAATTGTCGCGGTCAGTTGCGTTGAAGAAACAAACGTCGTCGTCAAAGCACCGCCGTTCCAGCGAATTTTCGAGGCACTCACGAAAGCACTTCCGTTGACCGTGAGAGTAAAAGCACTGCCCCCCCCAGCGGCAGAGTTAGGAAGGAGGCTTGTAATCACAGGGAGAGGGGCTTTGAGAACACCTGCCACCCGTGACACGTCGAAGAAGATATTCCCGACGGCTCGCACCATAAAACGCCCGGTGGTAGTAGCAACATTCGGAAGCGTGACCGTCGCAGACCCGGTATTCGGGGTGGAAGCAACGAGCGTCGTGAAACTTGGAACACTGCTCGATGAAAACAGAATCGCGACATTGGCGGTGGAGCCTGTAGAGCCAACCGTCCAGTTGACGGTATAGGTAGAGCCTGAGACCGCCGAAAACGCAGTGGAACGGTTTGTCAGTGAAAAAGCCGCTCCAGTTGCGGTGATCCCGATGTCTCCATTCTGAACACCTCCGCCCCCGATGCGATTGTCCCGCACCGTACAGCGAAATTGGATGGAACGGGCAACGCTCGGCAAAATCTCCTGAGGAGTTGCGACATTGGAAAGCAAATCGGGCAAACGCGGGAAGTCTCGTGAGCCGGAAGTGGTCGGGTTAAAGCTACGGAAAAGAACGCCGCTACTGAGGTTTGTCGAAGCCGTTGTCGAACCAAGATTGTACTGCTCCCAGCAGTAAGTCAGCGTGTCGTTATTGGCATCGGCTCCTATGGCGGTCATCGTAAACGGAGTATTGAGCGGAATGGTGTAGGTTGTGCCGACATTGATTGTCGGCACGGAATTTCCGGTGTTATTGGTACTTCCACAGGCGCCGCCCCCGTTTCTGTAGGTGATGATTTGTTCGAGGTTTTTGGCGTGGAAGTAGGGGTCGGAGTGGGGTTGCAAGTCATCCGAACCGCAAATCCCGGCGTAAGCCATGATCGTGGAGCCGGAACCCGGCTCGTAAGCGGCATTGGAGGCGCGACTTCCACCCCCACAATACCCTACCGTGCCATTGAAAGTATGGGCGCCCCCGAATTGATGTCCCATTTCGTGAATGACATAATCCACATCAAATCCGTCTCCAAAGGGTTCCGGACTTCCGGTAACTCCCTCTGCTTTTGATCCTGAAATACAAACGCAGGGACGCTGTGCGATGCCCCCGCCCCCCGTTGAAAAGACGTGTCCAATGTCGTAGTTTGCGCTACCCGGTGAGGCATCGCACACGGATTGATTTTCGTTAAGCATCACATAGCCATCATCGTTTGTGAAGGGATCGTTTAGACCATCAAGATAGATATTGAAGGTAACGAGGTTCAGGCGGATACAGGTTTCCAGTTCGAAGATGCCGTCTACGCGGTTGATCGAGGTAACCATTTTGCTTTGTGTGAGCGGAACTGTGGGAGCGGAGGGGCTACAGACTGCCGCCGCATACTCTCCGCTACAGGAAAGCGCAAGGCGGTAAGTGCGAAGTAAGGTTCCCGAAGTGAATTGCGGCGTGATCACAAATCCACCCCCTTTTCCTCCAAGAATTTCCGATGCCGCTTCCATTTCCTGGGCGGCATTCAGACATTTCCAACTTGCCGCTCTCTGAATGTCGCTATCGTAAAAAACAACCGCTTTTTCCATATTTCCGTCAGAGTAGGGATTGACGTAATAGTTGCCATTGGACGAGTAAACCATCGCATGAAACCCGGTAAGGGTCATGTCGAAACGAGTGCTGATTGTGGGGTCTTCGATGCACTGCCCGCAATACGTTTTGATGCCAGGGTTTTGCAGGGAAAGTTCCGGCGAAAGAATCGGGGACTCGACAAACCGAAAGCGTAGCATTTTTCCGGTGGGTGTGGGCAGAGTTATAACTGCCTGACTTTCCGTGACCGGAGCCATAAATTCCATCGGTGCTGTTTTCAATGTGGCGCGAAGGGTAGGGGTGTCTATTGCAAACGCACGAAAGGAATTGACTTTTCCCAGATAGGGATGGTTGTCCGCGTTCGGAAGCAGGGTGGCATCGAGTGACTCCCATAAGGCTCGCTGGATCTTCCCGCTTGCTTTTCCTGCTTGCGGGTTTTGCGGTCTTTTCGCGGGTTTCGTCGTTTGAGCAAACACATCGGGCGACGCGCCTAAGAGCGTGAGAAGCGTGACCGCCGATGTCAGAAGAAGATTGATTCGCAAGGTGTTTCCTTTTCTTGATGAGACTTTCTGGGTGGAACGAAAAAATGAGAACATAGTGCTTTGTTTTGCTGATTTACAGGGTGAATTTTAAGGAGAAATCGTCAAATATTGCCGGTTCTCGTAAGCTTCCTGCCAACGCTGAGCCATTTCGGGGCGGGGCAGATAGGTGAGTAGGTCGAAGGAGTGGCGCACGACTTCGCGTGCATCTTCCAGTGAGTGAATACGGTTATTTCCTTTGAGTTGCATCAGCAGGTTTCCTGCGGCGGTTGCCTCCACAGGTCCCGCGATGACCGGGCGTGCCAGCGCATCCGCCGCAAATTGACACAGAAGACGATTTTGTGAACCGCCGCCTACGATATGGACGGTTGAAATCCGCCCCTCTCGCAGTTCCTCCAATCGCTCCAACACCCAGCGATATTTCAGCGCAAGGCTTTCAAGACCACATCGCACAAACGCGCCTACATCGCCCGGAACCCTTTGCCCTGTTTCCCGGCAATAGTCCGCAATGGCGTCCGGCATCGAAACTGGAGCAAAAAAACGGGCGTCGTCCGGTTCGATCAGGGCGGCAAACGGGGGTGACGCTTCCGCCAGTCGGGTCAATTCGTTGTAGTCGTAATGACGCCCCTCTTTTGCCCAGTGTCTGCGACACTCCTGCACCAACCAGAGACCCATCACATTTTTCAAGAGGCGGTTTGTGCCGAGAACGCCGCCTTCATTGGTGAAATTGTGGGCGAGGGTTCGGGCGTCAATGATCGGAGAATGTGTTTCAATTCCCATGAGCGACCAGGTTCCGCTTGAAATGTAGGCGAAATTCGGCGAGGTTGCCGGAACCGCGACAATCGCCGACCCGGTGTCATGCTCTGCACAGGCAATCACGGGAAGGCGACGGCTTCCGAGTTCTTGTGCGACGGACGCAGTGAGCGTACCGATCTCTTTCCCCGCCTCCAAAATAGAAGGGACAAGATGTGTGGGAAGACCGAACGCACTCAGCAAATCGGTTGCCCAGCCGCGAGTACGCGGATCGCTGAACTGACTTGAAGACGCCATGCTGTACTCGGTGGTTTTTGCTCCGGTCAGCCAGTAGTGAAACAGATCGGGCAGAAACAGCAACGTCTCGGCGTGATCGAGTAGGGGAGAATTTTGCCGCTTCAAGGCGAGGAGCTGATACAGCGTGTTGAATTGTAAAAACTGGATTCCGGTGCGCTCATAAATCGTCTTACGCGGGACAATTCCGAATGCGTCTTCCATCACGCCGTCATTGCCGTGATCCCGATAATGACGTGGGTTTCCAAGAAGCGAACCGTCCCGCCCGATCAGCCCGAAGTCCACTGCCCAGGCATCTACACTCATTCCGGCAATTTCCGTGCCACTTTGAGAGGCTTGCGCTACCGATTGTGAAAGCCCCTTTTTGATCTCGTGAAAAAGCCTCAGCGCGTCCCAATGGAGCGTCTCACCTGTCTTCACGGGTTCATTCGCGAAACGGTGCGTTTCCTCCAGACTCAGGCGTTCGCCGTCGAATTGTCCGGTGACGGTGCGTCCACTTTCCGCACCTAGATCAAAGGCGAGATAAGCCTCGGTTGCCATTGGAATTGACCTTTCGAGCAGAGCATAAAAACTTGCTTTGTGATTCTACATCGGGGGACAGGATTCCTTTTTGTGGCGAGTTGGCGTGTCAATCGGGTTTCTCCGCTGCATTGCGTCGGTTTGTATCGCGTCCGAAGGACGCCTTCACCGCAGGTGCTTAGCGCAGGGATAAACAGGACCGTTGACGAGACCCCACCCTGATCTCGCCTACTCAGCCCTCCCCCCAAATCCGGGAGAGGGGAGTCAGGACAAGAGCAACGGTTCCTTTTCGTTATTTTCTGTTGTATCGGAGGGAGTTAGGGGGTCTTTACTTGATCTAACTTTCGTCAGTTAATTCGTTTTCAAGGAGAGTTTCGTAAATAGTCTGGGTTTCGGGGTTAAAGCAAACGAAGAGTACCCGCTCGACGTGAGGATATTGTTCCAGTGCCAGCAAGGTTTCTCTCACGGCGATTTCGGCGGCGGGAGTATGCGGGTAGTTGTAAACCCCTGTGGAAAACGCAGGAAAGGCAAGGGAGGTAAGCGCGTGTTGCGAGGCGAGGGCAAAGGAATTTCGGTAGCAATCGGCGAGAAGTTCGGGTTCGTGAGACTTTCCGCCGTTCCAGACGGGTCCTACGGTATGAATGACGAATTTTGCGGGCAGGCGGTAGCCTCCGGTGATCTTCGCCTGCCCGGTTTTGCAACCGTGCAGGGTACGACATTCCGCCAGCAGTTCAGGTCCCGCCGCCCGGTGAATGGCTCCGTCTACCCCGCCTCCGCCGAGCAGAGAAGAGTTGGCGGCGTTCACAATCGCGTCCACCTCAAGCCGGGTGATGTCACCTGAAACCAGTCTAATTTTAGAGTTCATGCGTCTCTCTACGGAGAGAAGGGGGGATACGTCACGCCAATTCAGACCCCCTCCTGTTCCTCCCCCTGTCCCTAAATCTTACTCTTGTCTCTTAGCGAAAAAGTTCTCAGATTGTTACAAGTGAGAATCTGGAGAACGAATTCCCCGGCTACAAAAATGCGAAGTCCACCTGCGTGGGTCCAATGCAAGCGCAAGGGCGATCCCTT
>JACMPS010000078.1 GCA_014377395.1 Chthonomonadaceae bacterium | reverse complement strand
GGTCACGCTTTCGCATCCTCGTCAAAAAAGTCAGTCTGCGTTCGGTGCGATTTCCGAAAGAATTTTAGAATGTCTTCTCCGGGAAATTCCCTGCCCCATTTTAAGCGAGTAATTCATCTTACGCAAAGAAGAAAGATCAACCACCCACATCTATTGGATTCGCAAACAGTCACAGAGGCACAGAGAAAAAATACGGAAGAGATTTTATCCACAGATTAACACCGATGGACACAGATTAAAATGCAAAATGCGGAGAGCAGGAGAAGAAACGGGTATTTGTTTTGACTTCCCTCTCCCGGATTTTGGGGGAGTCCCCATTGGTCAAGATCAGGGAGGGGGCTGGCTCGGCTTCACCTTCGTTCCGGGTCTTTACGCCCTACAGGGCTTCGGCGCAACTTTCACCTTGCAGGTGGAGCGAATGACGACGGCTTATCGCTTGTAATCCGCAAAGAGGCTTTTGAGCAGGTAGGCGGCAACACACGCCAACGGCAACAGCAGGACATTGAGCGTCCAGTAGGCATTGCTGAACTCCGGGACTTTGTCGCGGGCAATCGAGCCTGCCGTTCCCATCACCATCAGAAAGAGAAGAGCGGCGGTGCGTTTGCGGGCGGAAAAGTCTTCGTCTTCATCAGCGGTGGCGCGAAGCCGAAAGATCGCCCCCACGAAAAGAGAGACGGAAAGTAGCAGGAAAATCCACTCAACGATAAGCCACATAGCGGACTACTCCTTTTTTTGCACCCGAATAGCCTTACTCGGAGCATTTGAATCAGAGGCTTCTCTGTTGTAGAGCAGAATGATGCCGGAGCGGGGCGGCAACTGAATTTTCGATACTTCCTCTCCTGTTGGACGGTGCATCGGGCTACCGAGAAGCAAACTCGCCGAGCGCGTATCGTCCGAGTTTAAGTAGACGACGCCATAAGCGAAGGCACGACGCCAGATCGCCTGCGCTTGAAGTTTCGACGGAAGCGAGGGATCAATCGTCGTTTTGATCTGGTGCCTCTCCTGCAACACATAGCCGAGCGGAGCCGTAAACAATGCCTGATGTCGCTTGATTTCGTTCTGAAAGACCTTGAGGCTCATCCCTGCGTCGGCACGAACAAAAGGAAGTTGCGGCATCGGCTGAAACACGAAACGCCCCTGCTTGTGAGAGACCATCAGGTAATTGGCGAGCAGAAACTCAAGTTCGTCGTCATCATGGTAGGCGGCGGCGGCAATGAAAGTCTGTCCGCTTCGTGCGGTACGATCTGCCGCTTGAAGCTGAATTTCCCGAATGTTCTCCGGCAAAAAGTCATCTGACCAGTACGGTTTGAACCAGCCCTCACACCACGCTCCATCACAATAAGGGTAAAAATGATCCCAGTAGCGTCCGGCGAGATCGGGTTGTGCGTCGCCGGGAAGCGGAGGGAGGGTCGGTTTCCCCACAATTCCCTCAAATCCAAGAGAGGAGGGAAGCATCAGAAATTGTCCTTCGGCTCTCACAGCTCTCAGCCACTCAAATTGTGCGTTTCCCCGTGCCACCATCGTTCGATATTTCCCCGGTTTATCCCCGACAAACGTGTTTCCGAGGGGAAGTTCCGAGGTGACAACGCCCTGCGCTCCAAATCTCCGTGCCTCGTTCAGTACCCCCTCCCGCCAGTATTTCGCCCACTCCAGCGACCCGAAATCCATCCAGTGACCTCCCGTGTCCGGGTGCGGTATCTCTACGCCCTTTTCGTCGGTCAACGTCCAGGTACGGCACTCATTACGCCAGCCGCCGATATTTCCTGCGTGGTTGGCTCCCTCATAAAGCGTGGACGCAGAGACGAAGAGCAAGGGCGTGAAAAGTTGATTGATGTAGGTGAGGGTGGGCAATGTGGTTGGGTTGAGTGTAACGGAGGCAAAAGCGGCAACATCGCAATTTTCTCCGATCCAGCGCGTGTTTTCGCGAGTGATAGGGGTTGAATTTTGTGCGGAAGCCTCGAGCCATTGCTTACTTTCTCCTAATCCCATCGTAAACACACCCCCCAATCGAATAGGACAAAGAGGGCGCAACTGAGGAATCGGTTTCAAGTCTTTTTTGTCTTCGTCGCTGAGGGGCGTCGCGGCAAAAGGAACCTTCGACTCCTGCGCGTGTCCAGAGGAGCAGGACAACAAAAACCCCGACAGCGAACCGAAAAGAGAAAGAAATCGAAATGGGTTGAAAAAAGGTTTCATGGCTGAATTCTTGATTGAATCTTCTTATCAGAATGGAAAGTACCCCCGCTCTCCTTTAAGACGGAAGCGGGGGCATCAAATAGCATACATCTAACACACATCAAAAGTTGACTTTGAGTCTCGAACGTTACTCGCCTTCAAGTACCGTCTTGATTTTAGTCGGAATTTTCGGCGCAGAAAGAGGCTTCTCTTCTACAGGAGAATTTGCCGTTTCCTTGTTTTTTGCCTGTGTTTTCCAAACCTCGACCTGTGAAGCGGAAATATACGTTCCAAGACACAAGTCCGCAAGAGGGAAAAACACGTTGTAATTCTTCTGCATATGGCGATGATGAATCCGGTGATGCTCTTTCACGTACTTAAAAATGCCCGTCTTCTCAAACCAGAACGAAGAAGGAACGTGCATATAATAGTGAAAATACTCATACACCGCGTAGTACGCCACTACCGAAGCAATGCCACCCCAGAGGCTAGGAATGCCCGTGATCCATTGGATCGCCGCGAAAATCGGCAGATGAAATCCAAGAAAGAGCGGAAGCGCAAACCAGTCCATTGAGATGTGACCTTTTTCTTCGCCTTCGCGATGCTCATACAGATGAGCCTCGTACTTGTATTTCTGATGATGAACCAGGTGGTGCGCCCGATAAGTCGCTTTGATCAGCGCGGGTGAGTGAAACAAATATCTGTGAAAAAACCACTCGAAAAAGCTCTCGTACAGAAAGTAACACACAAATGCCAGCGTTTGAGTTTGCCAGTTAAAAGCCATCTTGTTTTCTAATAAATCCCTTCTTACCACAAGCGAGAGACGCTCTTATTTCTTATTACGAACCCGATGTCTCTCCCGTTTCGATCTTTTCAGTATAGACGTTTTCCGACAACTTTGTCAACCGCCACTGCTTCATCAAGATTACCTCAGTTCTTTACAAAAATTAAATCCGCCATTTTTCGTAAGTATGATATAATTGCTTTAACGGACAAAGAACTGAAAAAGCACTCTTTACTCTGTGCGTTTTTTATCCCCTTTGAGAAGTCAGAGTGATCAGCCAGAAGAGGAGTTGCTGTGAAATCAAAAATCCTCGTTATCGGTGCGCTATTGACAACGTTTTGTGTTTCGTTTGTTGCAACGGTGTCGGCGGACACTCCCGTAAACATAAAGCAGAAACTGCCTTCGCCGGGAGCACGTCCCGGACAATGGGTCTCTGACAAATCTGTGCGCGATGAGGCTAATATACTGGATGAAAACCGCATTACGGCGATGAGCATCGGAGGTACTTTCATAGGTGTGGATGGACACAACCCGAACATAGCACTGAAAGACAAGTGGATTATCCATATGTTTGTCGATGCCCTGCGAAACGCGGAATGGTGGAGCGGAAACCCGGAAATGGCGGGAAACTTGAACGCCTACATTGCTTTTGGCTACAGAAACCTCAAGGAAGAGGAGGTAAATCCTGAGTTTCCTCTGAACTTTGGGGGGTTCAATCAACATTTCGGGCCGCCTTTCGAACGCGCTCCTCAAACTCGCTGAGTACCGAGCGAGCGAACTGCGAAATTTCGTCAAGCGCAATGCAAAAGAGGTGGTTTCGCTCGCTATCACCGAAGGCAAAACGCTAACCCTACCCTCCGGTTTACGCTTTGTGCTAAAAGACCTGGCGAAACTCAAAGCCTCCGATGGAGAGGATTATCTCAACGGGGGCGAAGATCGGAAGTTGACGATCACGCTGAAAAACGAAAAGAAGACCTCCTTTTATCTGAGTGTTCGTAGGCAACCGAAGGAGAAGCCCGCTCGTCCCGACCCGTTCTTTGCGTCGGC
>JACMPS010000077.1 GCA_014377395.1 Chthonomonadaceae bacterium | reverse complement strand
TCTCTCAATCAAATCCCACTGAAAAGAGGCAACCTAAAATGTCTCAAGTCTCTGTACAACGCTGGATTACCCCAAATGAATACCTTGAATTTGAGCAGGGGGCGGAAGAAAAACACGAGTACATCAACGGCGAAATTTACGCAATGTCGGGGGCGAGTTTCAATCATGGACGCCTTGCGCTAAATTTGGCACGTTTGATCGGCACTCACCTGGTGGCAAGCCCCTGCGAGGCGAGCGGTTCGGGCGTGCGCGTTTACAATCCGACATCCGGCTCTTATTTCTATCCCGGCTTCATGATTCTCTGTGACAAACCGATTTTTAAGGGAAAGGGACAAACGCCAGTCACGAATCCGCTGATCGTCATCGAAATTCTTTCTCCTTCCACTGAGGCTTTCGACCGGGACGCCAAGTTTGCCCATTATCAGTTGTTGCCTTCATTGGAAGTTTATAGCCTTATTTCTCAGAAGGAGCCAAAGGTCGAGGTCTATACGCGGCAGAACGAAAGTGACAGCTGGGAAGAAGAAATTTTTGAGGGAATGGAAAGCGTCCTTATGCTCAGACCCATTGAATTTTCCGCACCTCTGAGCGAAGTTTACCAGCGCGTTGAGTTCCCTCTGCTCAAGCCGATTGTTCCTCGCCTGCGAAACGAATAGCGGTATGAGGAGGTAGGCACATCGCCGTGCCTACCTCTCTAAGCATCAAAGGTTGGCGGAAAGCAGTTTCTGAGCCGCCAATTGGGGCTTTCGAGGCAAGTGAGAAACCATTTCGGAGAGCGTGACAAACCGGTAGCCCTCCGCCTTGAGTTTGTCCAGAATGGTAGGGAGGGCGCGTACCGTCGGCGCATAGTCGTGAAGCAAAATAATTGCCCCGTTGCGCGTGTTGTGAACGATGCGCTCTGCAATCACGTCCGGCGAGGTTTGCTCGTCGAAGTCACCCGCCAGAGCCGAATAACTTACCGTCAGATACCCCTTCGCCTTGAGTTCCGCTAGCACCACCTCATCGTATTGCATCCCCGGCGGACGAAAAAACCGCAAATGTTTGCTCGTCACCTCACAGTAAGCAATGTCGGCGTCGTTGATTTCCCGGTGAAGAGATTTTGCGTTCATTTTCGGAAGGCGATTGTGGTACATCGAATGATTTGCGATTTCGTGCCCCTCCCTCTCCGATCTCAACACCAGATCAGGGCGTTCCTCAATGCGCTTTCCGACATCGAAAAACGTTGCGTGGATGCCGTACTTTTTCAGAATGTCGAGGATCGCCGACCGCCCCTCCGGGTGCGGCCCGTCATCGAACGTGAGTGCCACCTCCGGCAAAGAGCGGTTTCCGTGTAAAAGCAGGGCTTGCCTTTCGTCGAACAAATCTTCTCCCTTTAAGTAGCGCACCCAGAACATCGGGTTGATCGCCTCTTTCGGCGTCACCATACGTTGCCGTTCGATCACCCCTCCTACCGCACCCACAAAGAGAAAAATTCCTAGAATCACCAAGAGACGGCGGCGTTTTTTCGGAAATCGCTTTTCTTTTTGTTCGATAACGGGAAAATCGGTCATACCGTATTATACTGTATTATGCCTCTTGTCGATTCTTTCGGACGAACCATTGACTACCTGCGCCTCAGCGTCACCGACCGCTGTAATTTTCGTTGCGTGTATTGTATGCCGGAGGAGGGTTCGCCCGTCTCGCCGAAAGCATCCATTCTCACCTACGAAGAATTGACGCGCCTCGCCACGATTGCGGTTTCGCTCGGTATGACGAAACTGCGCCTGACCGGGGGCGAACCCCTTGTCCGAAAAGACATCGAGCGACTTGTGAAGGCAATTGGCGGGATCCCCGGCGTCCGTGATTTATCGCTGACCACAAACGGCTATTTGCTGGATCGTTACGCTGAAGAATTCAAGAGGGGCGGGCTTTCCCGTGTTAACATCAGCCTCGATACCCTGAAACCAGAACGGTTTACGCGGATTGCGCGGCGGGGTGATCTCGAAGGTGTGTGGAAAGGGATCGAGGCTTCGCTTTCCGCAGGTCTAACGCCCTTAAAATTGAACTGCGTCGTGATGCGCGGCTACAACGAAGACGAGATTGCGGATTTTGCTCGACTGACGCTCGACACACCGCTTCATATTCGGTTTATCGAACTTATGCCGATCAACTGGTCTTCGGGCGACGATTCCGGGGTGGGAATGGCGGACTTTTTCGCGCTGTCTGCGATGCCCGGTTATCTGCAAAACGAGAAAATTGCAGTTTATGCCCGTGCCGACAAAAATCTGACTCAGGTGCTGAAAGAGCGAAGCAACGAGGGGCAGGGGATGCTCGATTCCGCTCAGATGCGCCGCGCTTTTGTTCCCGCTTCCGAAATGCGCCTCCGTATCGAGGAGGAACTCGGCGAACTCACCCCCGCCGATCTGCAAACAAATGGGCCCGCCTCCGCGTTTCGCCTGACCCGCCCGGATGGTCTTCCCGCTCCGGGAACCGTCGGCTTTATCAGTCAGATCACAAAAGATGTGTGCCGCAACTGCAACCGCTTACGCCTCACCTCTGACGGTCAACTTCGTCCCTGCCTGATGGCGGACGGCGAGGCAGACCTGCGTACCCCGCTTCGCTCCGGCGCAAGCGATGAGGAGATCGCGGAGATTTTCCGCTCGGTGGTGGTACACAAGCCGTTCGAGCATCGCCTTGAAGACGGCATTGCCCCGACGGGCAGAAACATGAGTCAGTTGGGGGGGTAAGAGGTAAAACGGAAATAGAAATGATCATCTCAGAGACACTAACCCCATCGGAGGTTGCAAATCGAGTGCGCCCTTATGTCGCCAACAAAAAGGTTGGCGCGATTTCCCTGACCGTTGATGAGGCGCGGATTCGTCTTCAGAATGACTACTGGCGTATCCCCATCTGTCCCTCATCAGAACCCGAACCTCTGTTTCCCTACTACGAAGCCCTTGCCGACCTCGAAGACGAAATCCAGACGGGCGAGGGAATCAAAGTGACGATTGCTTCGGGCGACCCTCTTGAGTGAGGAGTAATGCCTTGTACGTACCTTCATCAGAGCGTGTTATAGACGCAAATGCGACAATTAAAACAATGGAAATAGAGATGTTTCAGGTGAAAGGAAGTAAAGTTATGGGATACGATTTACGGGTCACGCGCTGTACGCTCGAAGTAGACGAGGAAATCACTCGCGAGGAATGGTTGGAGGTTGTTGACAACGATCCTGAACTGACCATTGACGAAAGTAACGGTCCCTACTTTGCTGTGTGGTCTGGACCAGGCAAGTACCCATGCTGGATAGATTACTCTTCTGGTGATCTATGGTCGAAATATCCAACTGATGAGTTTATCGAAAAGATGGTTCAAATCGCCAAACTCTTGGGTGGCAGAGTTCAGGGCGATGACGGCGAAATTTATCCTGGGGGTGGGCAACCCCCTTACAAAGATTGAAAGTAATGAATCTTGCCCTCATCTCACCGGATTATCCACCTGGTTGCACTCTAATTTTGGAACGCAAATATTATGACTAAACCCGATACCTCCTCCTATGTGTTCTGGGCGTTGCTTTCCGCGCTGTTTGCGGGAGTGACCGCCGTTCTCGGCAAGAAAGGCGTCGAAGGGATTCCGCCTAATCTTGCGGTAGCGGTTCGCGTTGCCGTCGTGCTGGTATTCGTGGTCTGCATTGCGATGGCGACAAAGCAAACGAATGTCGGTGCGCTTTCCTCTCGCACTCTGCTCTTTCTCACACTTTCCGGGATCGCAACCGGGGCATCCTGGCTTTGCTATTTTCGTGCCCTTCAACTGGGGCCCGTCTCGCAGGTGGCTCCGATTGACAAACTCAGTTTCGTCCTCGCTATGGGCTTGGGAATCCTCTTCTTGAAAGAGAAACCTTCCCTCTCAACATTCTCCGGGGCGGGGCTGATCGTTGCGGGGGTCCTGCTAACCCTGAAAAAATAGTGAGTCCTCTTGCCCGAATGAACCGATAACTAAGAAAGTCTTATAGAATTTTCGTTGGGAAAGTTTTTTCGGGTGTTATGAAAACGGGTAAGGGGAGAAGTTATGATGGGTGCGGAAAAGCGAGTTGTCGCCATTATTCAGGCGCGAATGGGATCATCGAGATTACCGGGCAAAGCCCTGAGACCACTGGCGGGCAAATCTATGCTCGCTCATGTCATCGAGCGAGTGCGGCGCGTGGAACGCTGTGATGAAATCGTGGTGGCGACCTCAACGGGTTTCGAGGATGAAGCGATTGCGGGAGCCTGTGCGCGACAGGGAGTCACCTGTTTCCGGGGCGATGAGCGAAACGTCCTGAACCGATTTTATCGTGCGGCGCAAAAGTCCCATGCGGACGTGATCATGCGGATTGCAGGTGACTCACCCCTGCTCGATTGGAATGTGACCGGGCGCGTTCTATCCTCGTTTCTCAACTCGGAAACCCCGCTCGATTACGCCTCCAACATCCACCCACCAACCTATCCCGATGGACTCGATACCGAAGTTTTTACGTTCAACGCGCTCGAACGCACCTGGACAGAGGCTTCCCTTCCCTCCGAGCGCGAGTACGTAACTCCCTATATTCGTAATCACCCCGACCTGTTCCGCTCTCTGAACGTAGCACATTCCACCGACCTTTCCGGCTATCGGTGGACGGTAGACGAAGGGCGCGACGCCCTTTTCATCGAGCGACTTCTGGCGCACTCCGAGAACGAGTTTCCGCTTCTCGAAGAAGCCCTGCATATCACCCGGCACTACCCCGAAATGTCAATGGTGTTCCGAGACCCGCCGCGTCAGGCGAGTTATGCCGTTGCTTCTCTTCGCCCGGACGCTATTCTCGGCGAACCCTTGCTGGAAGAGGTTGCGTGAGGTTCTCGTGTGGTCTCCAATTTCCTACTTGTCCACGTTGAGACAAAATCACATCAAATGAAGACCTTCTGGCTCCCTCCCCTTACGCAAGGGGAGGGTTGAGGTGGGGTTAGATTTCCTTATTTCTTGCCAATGAAGTGGTCACGCTGAATCTATGTCCGCGATTTGATGAACTCGGAACGGCGAATCCGCCCTCGGCGAATTTATCCCGCCGCATTATGGCAAATTCAGACCCCCTCCTAACCTCCCCCTTCGCGAAGGGGGAGGAACAAGAGTGACTAATCTCCTGCTCAACACTTAATCCTCAACACTTTCCCCTACTTCTCAAGCCTTAGAGAAAAGAGGGAACCGTCTGAAGTCAGCGAAATATCGTTTGAAGCTCCTCCTACAACGTCTACATCATGCACCCGCACTCCGATTCTCAGCAATGTTCCGATCTCCGGCTTTTCGATTTTCAATGTCTTCCAGATAAAGCGAACGGCATAGCGGACACCTGTTTTGCGTAACGTAATCGCGGTTGTTCCCTGCTTAGAAGAGAGAAATTGTCCCCCAAT
>JACMPS010000076.1 GCA_014377395.1 Chthonomonadaceae bacterium | reverse complement strand
GGCAAACCCATCAAAATAGACTGAGGGATTTGTTCTAGAAAAAGAATTTGTGATCTCTGACAGCCAAGACTGAATCGCAAGAGGCGTTTGATCCATTGCTTCCAATGGATCAAACGCCTCTTGCGATTCAGTCTTGGCTGTCAGAGATCACAAATTATTTTTCGGGAACAAGTCCCTCAGTCTATTTTGATGCGTTTACCGTCAGGATCGTCATCGTTGCCCGCGAAGATTCGCTTCACGAACGAAATCAATTCCATCGGATTAAAAGGCTTTGTCAGATAACAATCCACGCCATTTTGCCAGCCCCGAAAGACATCCGCGTCCTGAGCCTTTGCGGTTAGCATAATAATCGGCAGGTCACGAGTTGCCTGATTCTTGCGGAGCGTCTGAAGAACCTCAAAGCCGTCCATGTAAGGCATCATCACGTCAAGCACCACAAGATCAGGCTTCTCCGATTCAACCTTCTCAAGAGCCTCTTTTCCGTCAAATGCCGTGACGACTTCATACCCTGCACGTTCTAGATTCACCTGAACCAGACGCACAATGTGTCGTTCATCATCCACCGCCAGAATTTTCTTCGGCATAAAATCTTCCTGTTCTCGAAGAGAAAGGATTAAGTGTTAAGAAGAAGACTTTGGAAGTTCCACTCAACACTTAACACTCGACACTTGTATTTCTAAGTATTTGCGCCGCCGATGTCGTAACGCTTTTCGCCCGTCTCATCCTGATCAGAAAGAATGCGCTTCACAAAGGAGAGCAACTCCATTGGATTGAAAGGTTTGGTGAGGTAGCAGTCCACTCCTGTCTTCCAACCGAGGAACACGTCTGCGTCCTGAGCCTTTGCGGTCAGCATAATTACGGGGAGATCGCGGGTTGCCTGATTCTTTTTAAGGGTGGTCAGTACTTCGAATCCGTCCATATAGGGCATCATGACATCGAGTACGACAAGATCAGGCTTCTCGGAAGCCACCTTTTCAAGTGCCTCACGCCCGTCGAACGCGGTCACAACTTCGTACCCTGCACGTTCTAGATTCACCTGAACGAGCCGGACAATGTGTCGTTCGTCATCTACTGCAAGAATTTTCTTTTTCATGGAACGTTCTCCTCATCAAAACAGGCTGGTTTTTAGAAATTCAATCAATACCTGTTTGCAGTATAGCACACACGGTATTCCCTGTCAATTCTTTGTCAAATAGGATTATTATTCTCGAAGAGAGGCTCATACCTCAAGTCAAGATTTTTAACGGCTGCTGTTTCATCCAATCTCGAAACAAGGGTGACATGAGGTGCTGTTGTCAGCAAATCAGGGGTCTCAACCGCCTCCTGAGAAATCTTGATCATCACTTCGATAAACTCATCCAAAGTCTGTTTACTTTCGGTCTCCGTCGGTTCGATCATCAGGGCTTCGGGGACAATCAAAGGGAAATAGTTAGTTGGCGGATGATACCCGTAATCCATCAACCGCTTGGAAATATCCAGAGCGCGAACGCCGTGAAGTTGCTTGAGTTTTGCGGCGGAAAGCACGACTTCGTGCATACAGGTCCTATTTCCGTAGGCGACTTCATAGTGATCCGCAAGACGAGCGCGAACATAGTTAGCATTAAGGACGGCGTTCTCCCCTACCCCACGAATGCCTTTTGCCCCGAGGCTACGGATATAGGTGTAGGCTCGTACCGCAATAAGAAAAGCACCATAGAAGGAATGAATCCGTCCAATGGATTGAGGGCGGTTCTGGATAAAGCGGTAGGTGGCTTCGCTCTCTTCTTCCCCGATTTTCGCTGTAACTTTTTCAATCGTAGGAACCGGAAGAAACGGCTCGAGGCAAGCCTTCACGCTCACCGCGCCACAGCCGGGTCCGCCGCCGCCATGAGGGGTGCTGAAAGTCTTATGCAGGTTGAAGTGCATCACATCGAACCCCATATCTCCAGGACGTGTCAAGCCAAGCATTGCGTTCATATTCGCGCCATCGCAGTAAACTAGTCCGCCCGCTTCATGCACCATCTCACAAATTTTTTCGATTTCGCTCTCGAAAAGCCCCACTGTATTTGGGTTTGTCAGCATAAAGGCGGCGATATTGCCCCCTGCCAGTGCTTTCTGAAGTGAATCAAGATCGGTGCATCCCTTACTGTTCGAGATCACTCCTTTGACCTTAAAGCCACAACGGGCGGCACTTGCCGGGTTGGTTCCGTGTGCGGCATCGGGGATAACGACAACATTTCGGTGTGCCTCTCCCCGGCTCGCATGATAGGCCTTCACCATCATCATCGCGCAGAGTTCACCGTGTGCGCCCGCAGAAGGTTGAAGCGTTGTCGCGTCGAAACCGGAGATTTCCGCCAGCATTTTCTGAAGATCGTACATCAGGGCTAATGCACCCTGAGCGGTTTCTTCGGGTTGAAGCGGGTGCAACGAAGCAAAGCCGGGAATGGAAGCGGCTTTCTCGTTGACCTTCGGATTGTACTTCATCGTGCAGGAACCGAGCGGATAAAGTCCAAGATCAATCGCATAATTTCGTTGAGAGAGGTGCGTAAAATGACGCACCACATCCAGTTCTGAAACTTCGGGTAGAGGAAGACGGCTTCGCAGGTGTTCCGCTCCAATCAACTCTTCGGGAGAGGTGTAAGGCACATCACATTCCGGGAGATTGGCGGCTTTGCGTCCACGCCGGCTTTTCTCAAAAATAAGGGGGAATTCGCTGTTTTTCATGATTTTAGAGAAAATGTTAAGTGTCGAGCGTTCAGTGTTGAGTGGAACATTTACAATCTCCTTCTCAACACTTAATACTTAACCCTAAACACTTGCATTTCCTAACACTTTCTTCAATGTTGAAACGAGGAGATCAATATCTTCTCGTGTTCGGGTTTCGGTGACGCAGAACAGAGTTGTGTTGGCAAGGTTTACGTTGTTTTCGTAGTAGGTATCGAGATTGAGACCGCCCAGAATGCCCGCTTTCAGCAATTCGCGATTCACTTCCACTACCGGTTTAGAGAGTTTAAGGGCAAACTCCTTGAAGAAGGGACTTTGTGGAAAAACCGCTTCTACGCCTTCCAATGCCGTTAATTCCCGGTATGCGTAGTGCGCCTTTTGCAACGAAAGATCGGAAACTTGCGTCATCCCTGCTTTGCCAAGTTCGCAAAGATAAATCGTTGCGGCAAGTGCGAGAAGTGCCTGATTGGTGCAGATGTTGGAAGTTGCTTTTTCGCGTCGGATGTCCTGCTCACGGGTACGCAGGGTCATTGTGTAGCCGCGATTTCCCGACTCGTCAACTGTTGCACCCACGATACGACCAGGGAAGTGCCGAACAAACTTCTTTTTACAGGCGAAAAAGCCGAGAAGAGGTCCACCGAATCCCATCGGGTTTCCGAGCGATTGTCCTTCACCAACCACGATGTCAACATCGAGTTCACCCGGCGGCTTGAGCAGTCCCAACGAAATCGGGTCAACGCAGGAGATCGCCAACGCCCCTACTCTGTGCGCCGCCTCAACATACTCTTTTTGATCAATGACACGCCCGAAGAAATCAGGTTGTTGAAAAAGAACGCAAGCGGTTCTGTCATTGATGTAAGTAGAAAGTGACTCGAACTCGGAACTCGTGTCGGAGGCAAAGCCTGATAACGGCACTGTAACCATATTGAAGCCTGTGGCATCGAGATAGGTTTTCAGCACCTGACGATAGTGCGGGTGCATTGCCTCGGTGACAACGACATCATGGCGATCCAGAATATGAATCGCCATAAGAGCGGCTTCGGCTACTCCGGTTGCGGCATCGTACATTGAGGCATTGGCAAGGTCCATCCAAGTCAGTGTGCAGATGAGGGTTTGGTACTCGTAAATCGCCTGCAACATTCCCTGACTCATCTCAGGTTGGTACGGCGTGTAGGAGGTGGCAAATTCACCGCGTCCCTGGAGAGCGGCAACGACTGCGGGGCGGAAATGATCATAAACCCCTGCGCCTAGAAAACTAATGCAGGCTTCAAGGTTGACATTGCGTCCCGCCATTTTGTTGAGGTGTCGCAACAACCCTGATTCATCGAGCGCGGGGGGAAGATTAAGCAGAGTTTTCAAGCGAAGGTTTTCAGGGATTGGCTCAAGAAGGTTGTCGAAAGAGGCAATTCCGATAGCCTCCAGCATCTCAGTGCGGTCTTCTACGGTGTTACTCAGGTAAGTCACGTTTTTAGTGACCCCCTTCTTCTGCAAACTGCGTGTAAGAGGCGGCATCCAGCAAATCCGTCATTTCGCTGGGGTTGGAAAGTTTGATTTTCATCAGCCAGCCATTGCCATAAGGATCTTCATTTACGATTTCCGTTGTGTTGCCAATCGCGGTATTCGTTTCGATCACTTCCCCGGTGAGAGGAGAAAACAATTCGGAGACGGCTTTCACCGACTCGACTTCGCCAAACTGCTCATCAAAAGCAAGGGTGCGTCCAATGTCGGGCAGGCTTAAATAAACAATGTCGCCCATCTCTTCTTGAGCATGATCCGTAATTCCAATCGTTGCAATTTCACCTTCAATCGAGACCCATTCGTGTGTTTTACTATATTTAAGATTATCGGGAACGTTTGCCATCGCTTTGATTTCCTTATTTCTGTTGCGCTTTGTGATGACTTCAGTGACAACTCAGAGGGCAATTACTAACAAATCTTTTTTCGGAACTAATTTTGCGGGAATACTGCGCCCCCTCACGTCTACTGAGATCGTTTGCCCCGCCACTGCAAACTCGGTTTCAACGTAAGCCATACCAAGACCACATTCTTTCATCGGAGAGAAAACGCCGGAGGTTACAATGCCACGCGGTTTCTCATTGACGAGAATAGTATACCCCTGACGCGGCACATTTCTCCCCTCCGTCACAAAGCCCATCAATTTACGACTCGCGCCCTCTGATTTTACCTTTGCGATTGCGGAGGAGCCAATAAAGTTCCCTTTCGCGGGCTTGACGACCCACATCAGGCTTGCTTCGACAGGAGAAGTCGTGTCGTCAATCTCATGTCCATAAAGCGGATAGCCTGCCTCTACACGCAACACATCTCTCGAACCCAAGCCACATGGAGCCACGCCAATGTCGTGAAAAGCCGTCCAAACTTCAGAAATCTTGTCAGCTTCCACAATAATCTCGAAGCCGTCTTCCCCCGTGTAGCCTGTTCGACAAAAGTAGGCGTCTCCGCCCTTGAGCGTTGTTCTCAAAAACTGGAAGCGAGAGAGATGCGTGAGAGGTGTTCCTGCGACGTATTCGACAAGGCGCGGAGCCTCGGGCCCCTGCACGGCGATCATTGCGTATTCTGCGGTAATTTCGGTGAGGGAGACGGTTTCCGGCAAATGGAGGCGAAGCCAGGTCAGGTCTTTCTCTGTGTTCGAGGCATTGATAACGACAAGGTACCTCTCTTCCGCCTCACGATAAACGATAATATCATCAATCACCCCAC
Organism: Chthonomonadaceae bacterium; assembly: GCA_014377395.1. Lineage (GTDB taxonomy): Bacteria > Armatimonadota > Chthonomonadetes > Chthonomonadales > Chthonomonadaceae > JACMPS01. The sequence continues at coordinate 5,730 of JACMPS010000076.1, read as the reverse complement.
CCTGCTCATTCGGCAAAAGGGAGTATTGCGCCTCCGAGGATTTCAGTGTTGCGACATTGTTTGAGGTGACTTTCTGGAGGAAATCAGTTGCCCCCTGCCCTTCCACGCGCACCCGACCCATGTGGCTGATGTCGAACATTCCGGCGTGACGGCGCACCGCAAGGGTTTCTTCAAGAATGCCGCTATAGAGTACGGGCATTTCCCACCCGGCAAATTCGATCATTCGTGCGGAAAGATTGAGGTGATCTTGATAGAGAGGTGTTTTCAGCATAGTTTTTTGACAGTTACGTCCGATAACAAATTGACTGTTTTAGGTTCTGTCGCCAAATTCGTCCCGTCAGTTATTCGCCGAGGTAGGCTTTTCTGACTTCGGCGTTGGTTAAAAGTGAGGATGCAGTATCTTCCATGATGACGCGCCCTGTTTCCAAAACGTATCCTCGGCTGGCTATTTTCAGTGCCTGGTTTGCGTTTTGTTCAACAAGGAGTACCGTTACCCCCTGCTCCTGATTGATCTCACGGATAATCTTGAAGATCGTCTGTACCAGGAAGGGAGCCAACCCAAGCGAAGGCTCGTCTAGCAAGAGCAAACGTGGTCCAGACATCAAGGCACGTCCAATCGCCAGCATCTGCTGTTCCCCACCGGAGAGGGTTCCTGCAAGTTGAGTTTCGCGCTCTTTTAATCGGGGAAACAGATGAAATGCTCTTTCAATTCCTTGTTTAACACGTTTTCTGTCCGATAAAATCGTATACGCCCCAAGTTCGAGGTTTTCATGCACGGTCATGTTTGCGAAAACGCGCCGACCTTCCGGCGATTGCCCCACTCCGAGCTTCAGAATTTCGTGGGGTGGCATCTTGTGAATCGGTTTCCCCTCAAACGTGATCGTTCCTGTTTTCGGTTTCACCAGACCGGAAATGGAGCGAATCGTCGTTGTCTTCCCTGCCCCGTTCGCCCCGATCATCGTAACGATTTCGCCTTTGTCCACTCTGAGGGTAACGCCTTCGAGGGCGCGAATGGCTCCGTAATAAATGTGGAGGTCCGTGATTTCAAGCATCTACCGCACCACCAATACCCGGATTTACACTCATTTCATTCTGTTCGTCCTCAACTTCCACACCGAGATAAGCCGCCACAACTTTCGGGTCGTTTCGTACCTGCTCCGGAGTTCCCTCCGAAATAATTCTTCCGTACTCCAGCACGTAAATGCGCTCACAAATCCCCATCACAAGGCGCATATCGTGTTCGATCAGCAGAATGGTAAGGTTGAAATCATCGCGTATCTGGCGGATCAAACTCATCAACTGAACTTTTTCCTGCGGGTTCATTCCTGCGGCGGGTTCATCGAGCAAAAGCAGTTTTGGTCCAGTCATCAGGGCGCGGGCAATCTCCAAGCGACGTTGGTCTCCATAGGGCAAGTTTCGTGCCTGTTCGTTTTCCAGTCGCTCCATACCGAATTGCTTCAGGATACGCCGAGCTTTCGCCCGTGCGATCTGCTCCTCTCGAAACATTGCCTGCGTCCCGAAGATCGCAGAAAAGAGGTTGGTTTTGAGTTTGCCCGCAGAACCCACTAAGATATTCTCAAGTACGGTCAGTTCCTGAAAAAGCCGGATATTCTGAAACGTGCGGGATATTCCCTGATTGGAACATTGATAAGAAGGCATTCCCGGCTGATTGATGCGGCGCGTCTTTGCCGTAAAAAGCGAGTACGCGACTGAACCAATAATCACCGTCCACACAATTCCTGATTTGAGTGCCATCCCGAAAACTTTGTAGAGTTCGGCTGGTGGAACATTCAGGGACGAAACGCAGGAATAAATTACTGTGCCAACGAGGTATGCACCTAATGCGGTAATCAGTGCGTCTTTCGCCAGCAAAAGCGACCGAGTTTGAGGAGGATAGGGATTGTCCCCTGAAATTTGTGTGCCATCGAAAATCACTGCCCCGGAAGTCGGCTCGTACACACCCGTTAAAAGGTTAAAGGCAGTTGTCTTTCCTGCTCCGTTCGGACCAATCATGCCAACAAGTTCGCCGGGTTTCAGGAGGACGTGAAAGCCATCAACTGCCACCAACCCGCCGAACCGCTTCATCACATCCAAACATTTTAAGACAGGAGGCAACGTCGAGGATTGAGGGGTAAGGTTGGAAGAAAGCGAATCGTTCCCCTCTCCGAAACCCACACTTGGCAGGTCTTCCGCCCGTTTCTTAAAAAGGGTCCATTCACGCTTGCCCATCAGGCCCTGCGGACGAAGCAACATCGTGAGTGCCAGCAACAGCGCGAAAGCAACAAGGCGGTAGTCGTCTTTGTAGTACTCTTTAATCACGCCCGTATTTGCATTTCTCAACAGTTCGGGCAAAGCCGTGAAGAAGATCGCGGTGATCGTCGTGCCGGTGATACTACCCAGTCCCCCTAAAACCACCATCACGACAATGTTGATCGAGAACGTGAAATTGAAGTATTTCGGGTCGAGGTAGCTTTCGCTGTGAGCGAACAGTGATCCTGCGGCTCCTGCAAAAGCGGCGGAAAGCACAAACGCCGTTACTTTGATTTTCGTCGTGTTGACGCCCATCGCGTTGGCGGCGATTTCGTCTTCCCGTACCGACAAAAACGCCAGTCCGTGAAGACTGCGTTTTAGGTTACGGGAGACAACGATCACCAAAACCGCAAGCCCGATTGTCCAGAAGAAATTCGTGAGGGCGGGAATGTTGCTCATGCCGAGTGAGCCACCCATGAAATTCAGTCCGGGGATTTTGTCGGTGTTCGCCAGAAAAACGCGGATGATCTCACCAAAGCCAAGTGTGACAATCGCGAGGTAATCCCCTTTAAGGCGCAAACTCGGAACCCCTACCCCATAGCCGAACATCCCAGCGACAAACGCTCCAAAAAGCGTGGCGATCAGCAATCCGAACTGATTTTGCAGGGCGGGGAAAACGTGCGTGACCGCCGCACCCGCATACGCCCCGACCGCCATAAATCCCGCGTGACCAATCGAAAATTGCCCGGTGAACCCGTTGACCAGATTCAGGCTGACCGCAAGTGTCACGCTAATTGCACACAGATAGAGAATTCGGAGGAAAGTCGGATGCAGGATAGGGACACCTGCGGATGTCGTCGAATTGAGAAACCGATTTAGTGCCCACAAGCCAAAAACCGAACCCACAATCAAAAGCCATTTTGTAAGAAAGGGCGCGGAACGGGGCATGAATTAAACCTTTTCCACCGTATTTTTGCCCAGCAATCCCGAAGGGCGAAACAGTAAAATCGCAATCAAAATAATAAAGGCAATCGCATCACGGTAGGGACTAAACGGGGAGCCGCCGACAAACATTTCGGCAAGCCCGAGAACGAGTCCGCCCAGAACCGCACCGTACAGGTTTCCGATGCCGCCTAAAACCGCCGCCACAAATGCTTTCAGCCCGAACATAATTCCCGTGTTTGTGTCAAAGGTGTACCCGGTCAGGCCGAAGTTCAGAAACCCCGCCGCGCCCGCCAAGCCGGAGCCAAGCAAAAAGGTAAAGGCAATAATCGTATCAGTGTTGATGCCCATGAGAGCCGCCGCATCACGATCAAAAGCCACCGCCCGCATTGCCTTGCCGAACTTCGTGTAGCGAACGATATAGGTGAGTGCCAGTACAAGGGCGGTTGTTGCGAGAAGGACAATCAGTTGTCCTTTCGAGACGCTCAACGTAATCCCCACAAGATTGAGATCGAGGGTTCCGGTGAGGAGTTGCTTTCCTCCCGGTAAATCTTTCAGCGAATAAGCGTGAATGTCAGAGCCGAAAACCGCTTGTCCGCCATTTTCGATCAGCAGAGAAACTCCAATAGCCGTGATCAAAGCCGTCAAGCGTCCTGTGCCGCGCACGGGCTTGTAAGCGGTACGCTCGATGAGAACACCGAGACCCGCACACCACGCTACCGCAACCGTCAGGGCAACAATTCCGCCGATGATGACGTTAGTTGCGGCAAGTGCCGTGATCGGCTTAAAAAGAAGCACACCGCCTTTGAGAAACAGTTTTACCAACGTTCCAATCAGAGCGAAAGCCACCGCGAATCCAACTAAGCGAACGGCGGCTCCCTTCGGGTCTTTCCAGTGTCCCCGCATCGAAACGAAAAAGGCAACGATCAAAATCATTCCCAGAACGACGACCATTGCGACGGGACTTGAAATGGAGCCTTCCGAAAAACCTTTCACGACAAACATTCCCATGAACGCACCGACCATGTAAACGTCGCCATGAGCAAAATTGATGAATTGCAACACCCCATAGACAATCGTATACCCGACGGCGACAAGCGCGTACACGCCCCCCAACTGGATACCGAGAATGAGTTTATTGAGAAACAGTTCGATCATAAAAAATGCAAGTGTTAAGTGTCGAGTGTTAAGTGTTGAGAAGAAAACTTTTAAAGTTCCACTCAACACTTAATCCTTAACACTCAGCACTTTCCCTTCCACTTAACACTTTCCTACTATTGCGGCAATACGTCCGCTTGCCACTTAAATTCCTTGCCGACGATCTTCACGACAACGGCGGACTTCTTCGCGTTTCTTTCCGCATCAATCGTGATGCTTCCGGTCACACCCGCAAAATCTTTTGTCTGAGCGAGGGCTTCGTGAATAGCGATTCCGTCCATTGTTTTTGCTTTTTTCATTGCCTCACCCAGAATCATCATTGCGTCGTAACCGAGTGTCGTCAAGGCTCCGAAAGAAGCGTCTGCATTACCCGGTTTTGTCTTGAAGGTCTCAAATTCTTGCTGAAACGCGGTCAGTGCCGGGGTAGGACGGTCGAGCGCAATGTGATCGGAGAAATAGGAACCTTCGAGCGAAGTCCCCGCTGAGGTGAACAGTGCAGGAACATCCCAACCATCGCCGCCCATAAAGGGAACGGTAATGCCGATTTCACGGGCTTGCGTGGCAATCGCCCCCGCCGACTTGTAGTAGCCGGGAAGGTAGATGATGTCCGGGTTTGCGGTTTTGATCGAGGTCAGGGGTCCCTTGAAGTCGGTGTCGTTTGGTGAATAAGAGGTTTCCGCGACAACCTGTCCGCCCATCTTCGTGAATTGCTCCTTAAACTCTTTGCCGAGTCCCTGACTGTAGGCACTCTGGCTGTCGAGCATAAACGCGACTTTCTTCAATTTAAGCGTCTCCGCAATAAATTTTGCTTGGACATATGCTTGGAATGAGTCAATGAAGCAGACACGGAAAATGTAATCTCCCTGTTTCGTCACATCAACATTAGTGGAGGAAGGCGTTACCATCGGAACTTTTGCGTTCTGGCAAATGGGGGCGGCACGAAGACTGAGCGAAGAGGCGATTTCTCCGAGAACCGACACTACCTTATCCTGCGACACGAGTTTGGTGACGGCGTTTGCAGTTTTTCCGGCATCGCCTTCGTCGTTCTCGATTACCGCTTCAATTTTTTTGCCGTTGATGCCACCTGCCGTGTTGATTTTGTCAATCGCCATCAGGATGCCCGTGCGAGTTTGTTTTCCAAAATCTGCTTCACTGCCCGTAAGCGAAAGGTAGGCTCCCACCTTAATGGTGTCGCCTGACTGTGGATTGCCGTTTCCGCCGCCTGTGTTCGAAACCGTTCCCGTCTTGCCGGTTGTCCCTGTTGTTGCAGAGGTGTCCCCGCCCGTATTATTACACCCAAATGCCAACGCGCTCAGTAGCGTCAGTCCTAGAGAGGCTAAAAGCCTTCTTCGATTTAATTTCATGGTGAGTTCAACCCTT
>JACMPS010000075.1 GCA_014377395.1 Chthonomonadaceae bacterium | reverse complement strand
TACGCAAGCGGCTTGCCGATGCTCCTACCGATGCACAGGCGCATTATCTTCTGGCGATGGCGTTGCAACTGTCTTCTCCTAGCCCTGTACGACAAGTAGAGGCAGAGACAGAACTGCGAACCTCCCTTAAATACGAGCCGACAGCCAACACCGTAAAATCTCGACTGGGGCGATTGTTGCTTGATAAGGGAAATGCGGATGAGGCGATTCCTCTACTGGAAGACGCACTAAAAGCGGATATTTATGATCTTGTGGCTTCTCAAGCACTGGTTCGTGCCTACCGCCTCGCTGGAAAAACGGAAGATGCGAAAGGGGCGCAGGAAAGCGCATCACAACTGGCAGAGTACTTGGAGAGGGTTTCCACGCTGGAGAACACGTTGCAGGGAGACCCTGCAAACCTCGAAGCGCACGAAAAGTTGGCGCAGGTTTTTCTGACCGGGGGGGAAACCGAAAAAGCAAAGCGTCATCAGGATATGGCTTATCTGCTGAAAACGCACAAAGCCGAAGCAATCAAGGGGATTCGTTCGCTGGACAAAGGAACCTCACCTGTTTCTTCGATTTACGAAAATAGGTAGTGACCTAACCCCCCAACCCTCCGGTTTCTGCCCTATTGCGTTCGCTACGCTCACAGGAAAGGGGGTGGAGATTAGGTCAGTCCAATTCGTGAGCGCGTTGAGCAGCTTTTTCGACGGCATCAATGAGAGCCGCCCGTAGCCCCGAATGTTCAAGGGCAGAAATCGCGGCAATCGTCGTTCCAGCAGGGGTCGTTACCATATCCCGCAATTGTGCCGGGTGCAGTCCTGTTTCGATTACCATTTGCGCGGAACCGAGTACCGTTTGTGCCGCAAGTTTGTAGGCGATGTCGCGCGGCAATCCCACCTTTACTCCACCATCCACCAGAGCCTCAATCACGAGATAAATGTAAGCGGGTCCTGATCCCGAAAGAGCCGTAACTGCATCCATTAGCGATTCGGGAACCGTGACCGCCACTCCCACCGAAGAAAAAATAGCATCTGCGGCGTCTAGATGTTCCTGCTCCACATGAGTGCCGGGACAATAGGCGGCAGCTCCCTTCCCGACCTGCGCGGGGGTATTGGGCATGGCTCGGATCACGGGGAGGTTATCGGGCAAGTGGGCTTCCAATGTCGCAAGACGAATGCCCGCCGCAATGGAAATGACAAGGGGAAGAGGTTTGGTCTTATCCTCACGCAAAAGGCTTTCGCGAATTTCAGTAAGAACAGGAACGATATTCAGGGGTTTGATGCAAAGCAGAACGATGTCGCAATGCTTTGCAATCAACACGGCGGTCTTTGCAATTTTGACGCCGAGTTGTTGTTGAAGGGCTTGCGTATGAGCAAGATGTGGATCGTATAGCACGACGAGATCGGCAGGAGCCGCCCCTGCGAGAACAAGTCCCCGGCAAAGTGCGCCTCCCATTGCGCCGGCACCAATAATGCCGATGCGCTTGCCGCTCAAAGGAGAGGAGAAAGGGGTGACTTCCTCCTCTCGCGTGGCTTCCGGTTCTTCGGTTTCGGCAGGGGGTTCTACGGGTTGACGCGCCATCTTGTCTCTCTATTCACGAAATGGAGCCACGACACGGTTGCCGTTCGCCGCCCCGGTTGCTCCATTGTCCACTTCTACGGTCACATTTGCCGGAACATACATAAACACTTTATCGCCTACGCGCTCCACCGAACCGTCAAGCGCATAACAAACGCCGTTCAGAAAGTCAATAATGCGCTCTCCCATTTGAGGAGAGGCTTTTTCGAGGTTGACGATCTGATGTTCGCCCGCCTTCAATCCGTCCGCCGCGAGTTTCGCGTCTTCCATCACCTGCGCGTTCAAGCGAATTGCAACTCGCCCTCCCCGTGCCGTATGGATGCGGAGTGCCTGCCCCGGCTTTTGTGCCTGCCCTGTATTGAGCGAGGTGTTGGTGGAGACAACGGCATGATTTTCCATGCCCTCTTCTTCGGACTCATCGGCACCAAAAATGCCGTCACGTAATTTCGACCACCAGCTTCGCCGGGGTTCGTATTCATCAGAGATCGGTTCAGGGTTCAATTTTGCGTCTCCTCCATTGAAAAAGTATCAGGATTGGGCGCTCCGGTCAAACAGAAAAAAGTAAAAATCAGGATCAGTATCGCCTTTCAGTCTTATTGCTGAAAGATCGTAGGTTATTCCAAGCTATTCGTTATAAATTCGTTCGCCAAAAAGAGTGGTTCCCACTCGTAAATGGGTTGCGCCCTCTTCAATGGCAATCTCAAAATCGTTGCTCATTCCCATTGAAAGCACCTGGCGATCTCTTTCGGGCAGAGCATCAAACAGGGTTTTCAACGTTCTGAACTGAGTGCGGATGACGTTTTCAGGAGCGGCGTAAGTCGCCATTCCCATGAGTCCCCTCAACTCGATGCCCGGAAACTCACGCACTTGCGCCGCAAACTCAAGTATCTGTTCAGGGGGAAAGCCGTGCTTGGTTTCCGCCGGGTCTATTTTCGCTTCCAGCAAAATCGGGGTGATGTGTCCCGCTTTCGCCGACTGCTTCGCAATCTCTTTTGCGAGTGAAAGCGTATCCACACTATGCACAAGAGAGAAGCGGGAAATCACTTCTTTTGCTTTGTTGCTCTGTAAATGCCCGATAAAGTGCCACGTCAATTCGGGAGAATTTAAGAGCGGCGAAGCGAACTTCACACGAGTTTCTTGCACGTAACTCTCACCGAAGTGGGTTTCTCCCGCCTCCACCGCCTCCACCATTCGCTCGATAGAGACCGTTTTCGAGACAGCAATCAGCGTAATCTCATCCGGATCGCGACCAGCACGTTGAGCGGCAGTCTCGATCCGTCTGCGGGTGCGCTTTAAGTTGTCACCGATAAGGGACATGGGAACAGCCACCCTATTGTTTCTAGTAAAGTGAGTCTACGGCTGGACTAAAATTGCATATTTCACCCTAAATGTGTGATATGATCTTTATTTTAGCAGATTTATGAATCGAGTGCAAGCGTTATTGCAATTATTTTGTGATTATTTCAGATTTTTTTATGCGTATTGGGGGTTGTTGTGCGATTCTGACACTTCTTCGAGGAAGAAGTAGGAAAGTTAAGGGTCGAGTAGTCACTTTCTCTCGCATAAGCGAAAAGGAACGACGCCCTTATTCGGCGTCGAACGTTACGGCGTATGCCCGTTCATAAAGACGACGCCCCTTTGGAGCCTCTCTTGTCACTTAACGCGAGATGAAAGGTTTTTTTGCAACAGGAATAAATTCCGCTAAACGCATTAAGCGTCTCAGTTGACTAATTTTTTAACTTCGATTTGCCACACGCCCCGCATATCTTCGTTGTGAAAACTCATGCCGCCGTCGGTTTTTTCTCCCGCAAGCATCGGGTGAACCGCTCCCTGATTGTGGCTCTCGAAATAATCGGCGGGAACCGAGTCCGCATTGAGGAAATGAAAGGCTGCCCCTGCCCGATCCTTTTCCGTCCGGTTTGCACGAGTACAATGCGCTGTACCATAAGCAAAAAAGATCACACCACCCACCGGAATTTGTACCGGAACGGCTTTGCTTTCGTCCGGGTAACGCCGAATGTGATGATTGATTTCCGGGTCGCGAGAGTGGGGCAACGCCTCGGTGAAGGAGCCGGGAATAACTTCCAACGTTCCGTTTTTGAGAGTGGCGTCGTGAATGGCTGTCCATAATGCCGTGCCTTTGAGGGGATCGGAAATCTGAAAATAACCGTTGTCCTGATGTTATGAAGTTCCGGTTCCATGAAGTGCGGGCTTGAGAAACACCTGATCCAGATGAAGCACAACCGAGTCACCGATCAACTGCGAAACTGCCGAAACCACTTTTTCGTTAAAGGGAAATGCCTTAAAAAGTCGGCTGTGCGGCGACATCGGGCACAGTTGCAGATTTTGTTTTTGTAGGGAGGGGGTTTCGCCGTCTCCCTCGGTGCGAACGTTGTGGAGCAAGCCTCCTTGCTTAAATCGCTCCACCTCATTCTGCATCGCCTGTGTTTCGTCCCTGTCGAAAAAGTCCGATCCATTTAAGTAACTCACCTTACGCAACGAGACTTTTATCTTTGATTGCTTTTAGTTCTTGATAGGCACTGGCAAGGGCGGCTTTGTAGAGTTTGCCCTTGAGAGCAAAATGATTGATCCGCGTCTTCAATCGAAGACTTTCCAGCTTGACATACGCCCACAAGCAAGCAAAGATATGATTGCTCTGAGTGCGGATCGTTTTGGTGGGTGATTTGGCAAAACTCGCATTGCTCTTCACCGATTTATGATACTCT
>JACMPS010000074.1 GCA_014377395.1 Chthonomonadaceae bacterium | reverse complement strand
CATTTATGGAAAAACGAACGATTAGGGAAAACTCCCAATAACAACTTATCCGCGTAAAACTTTTGTGGAACAAACCTTGACCTATGCCGTTGAAGCCGAAGGACGATTCTATCTGATTGAGAATGTCCCGGCACGGGCTGTGTAGAGACAGGGGAAGCCCTCTTCTCACCGGAAACGGTAGAGCGTGCTCAGAGGTTTATGTGGGAGAAGATGCAACCGATTCGCCTTGTGAAAGCCCCAGTTTTTGACTTCGCCGCTTGAGAGATTTTCGATTTGCTCTCCCTGTTACATTTTCTGGCACGTTTCTTGCAATGACCTTTCTTGTTACCCTCACACGCCTTTCCGCGCCACTCTCTTATCGCAATTCCAAAAACAGAAACGGAGACCCGTACCTATGACTCGCCTCATCCAACGCCTTGCCGTCCTCCTCACATTCGTTCTGCTCGGCGTCGCACCATCCGCTCACGCACAGATAATCCTTGCCGATTCAGTGACAGAATTTTCAGGAATCCAGGGACAGAATAACTGGTTCTATGGATACTACGCCACTTCTGGCGTAAGTTCCAGTTTTACACAGTTCACTATTTTTGATATTAATGACTGGAAGGAATCAAATACTTTCCCGCCTTTTACGAACCTTAATGCCATAGGCGGTCACCCCGGCGGGAGTAATTCTTCGCCTGGTATTGAACATTGGGCTGTTCGCCGTTACATCAGTGAAAAAAACGGTGGATTAATTTTACAGGGTGACATTGCAAAAAATGATTTGGACAGTCCAACAAGTAGCGGAACGGTAGGGAGAATCTACCACAATGGCTTGGAAATCTACTCACAAACGATAGCAGGAGGCGACGGCATCGGAGTGCATTACTTGGTACGCCTGAATGAAGTTGCATTAGGCGACCACATTGATTTTGCAATAGACCCCAATGGCGATGACTATTTCGATGGCACCCGGTTTACCGCACGAGTGACTGCGCCTGCTCCCTCCTCTCTTCTCATCGGGTGCGTCGGTGTTCTTCCCCTGCTCATTTTGCGTCGCAGACGACGCTAATGCCCTCACCCCCAACCCCCTCTCCCTGCCAATCGCTTAGGCTCATTAGGGAGAGGAGACGAACAACGTCAAGACTGTGACGACCTCCTTAACACGAAATTTCCTGATCGTGTGTTGAAAAATCTCTGTTCAGAGATAAAATGATGAGAGCGAACCAGCCTCCTGTGAAAACCGAGGAAAAAGAGACCTAAATCCGGCTTTCTCGCCGTCAATAGGAACGAGGAAAAGGAGGAGTCTTGCCCTGTAGTCAGTGTTCCGGCAAGGTACCGCCCGAATCCTCCTTAAATTTCCGGTGAACTGTCACGGAATTTCGGGTAAACTGTGAAGGCAAACCCGGAGAAACAAGAATCGCTCCGGTGCAACACCCGAATTTCTGTGGAGGAGTGTGAGAACGATGGCGTATGTAATTACCGAGCCGTGTATCGGCGTGAAAGATAAATCGTGCGTGGCGGTCTGTCCTGTAGACTGCATCCATGAGGGAATTGTCGAGTCGAACGGCACCTCCTACGATATGCTTTTTATCAACCCCGACGAGTGCATTGACTGCGGCTTGTGCCAGCCGGAGTGTCCTGTCGAGGCGATTTATGCAGACAGCGACCTGCCCAAACAGTATGAGCATTATATTCAGATCAACGCGAATAATTTCCGCAAATAGTCATTCATGTTGCATCAACAGTCTAGTTTATCCCTGCGCTAAGCACCTTCGGTGCAGGCGTCCTGCCGGACGCGATGCGAAGAGGAACAGGGGAGAGGAGAGATACCTCTTTCCTGTGCATTTCTATTTTTTAGCATTTTATTTTTTTCTATGATCAAGATTTACACCAAAACGGGCGATGAAGGCGAAACCGGGCTTTTCGGGGGACAACGAGTCGCAAAAGATGACTTGCGCGTCGAAGCGTATGGCACCGTGGACGAGCTCAACGCAACTTTAGGCACGGCACACGCCCTGAAAGCCGAGCCGGAACTCGACGCCCTGATCCTCACCATTCAGCACGATCTCTTTACGCTGGGAGCCGACCTTGCGACCCCGGAAGAACGTGATTTAGCGAAGGGAAAGATCAAGATCGAGCGCGTCGAAGCCCCACGAGTAGATCGTCTCGAAGCCGCGATTGATCGCTACGAAGCGGAATTGCCGCCCCTCACTCGATTTATTTTGCCGGGAGGACACCCACTGGCGGCGGCGTTGCACATCTCACGAGTCGTGTGTCGTCGGGCGGAGCGACGCTGTATCACGCTCTCAAGCACTATTCTTCAATCCGGGCGGGAAGCACCGATCAACCCGGAGGTCATTCGGTATCTGAACCGCCTTTCCGATCTGTTGTTTGTGCTGGCGCGAGTCGCTAATCATCGGCACCGGGTGGATGACATTGTCTGGAATCCCCTTATATGAACCTCTCGAAAAAACCACTGTGGATATTGGAAACGGTTTTTATAACGGGTATTTCGTTAGGTCTTTGCGCTTCCAACCGAGTGCAGGGAGACAACCCGAAACGCATTGCTGAGGCGTCTCGTGCTTCCGAAGAGCGAGCGATGGCACTGCTGAAAGACATGGCTTCCACTTACGCGCAGTTGCCGGAATACGATCAAAAAACCGAATTCTCCTCGGCATTGATCCCGTTTTCGCCGCCCCCTACCCCTCTGGGTCGTCCCGTTCCTCCCACCGAAGACCCGCTTGAAGAGGACGCACCGAAAGAGATAGCACTCTCCCCTTCCGACGGAACCCCGCCGCCTTCCAAAAAGCCGCGCCTCAAAAAGACCGGGCGTACCTTATCGCTCACCTATGCGTCACCTAATTTGCTACGGGTCGAAATGGAACAGCCCGATAGTAGCGAAGGCGGCACGGTCAAACACGTTTGGGTGGGTGACGGCAAAATACTGTGGTCGGAAGACCCGGAGCAAAAGTTTTATTTGCGGGAGAAATCTCCTCGAAAATTAAACGATTTCACCCGGCTTTCGAGTTTAAATCTGACGACACTCGAATTTTTGATGCTGGCGGGCGTCAACCCATTTGAGCGCGTGAAGCAGGATTCGGACGAGGTACGCGCCCTCGGTTCTTCGGTGATACGCGGCAGGGAAACGGAAGTTGTCTTTCTGAAATCGCACGATAGCACCGCAGACACCGAAGTCAAACTTTATATTGGCAAGGCGGATCATCTGTTGCACCGCGTCGTCATGGATACGATTCCCGTTTATACTCCGCAGGGCGTCGGCAAAGTCGGGGATGCGCTCGATGAACTCATAGATCAACTCGATGCCCCGCTCGTTCAGGCTCCGATTCATGAGTCGGATGAGAACGGTGATCTCCCTGTTTTGGAACAGCCTGCTCTTCCTCCGCCTCCCGTCATGGGAATCTTGCCGATGAAAACGCGGATTGTGTACGACAACAAAATCTCGTTAAGGGCGAACGTCCTGGAAAAACAGTTCCAATACAAGCCCCCGGAAGGCTATTCTTTCTTTGTGCCGAAAGGCTCGATTGATCCGCTCAAGCCGAAAGGAAAGCAAAAAGAAAAAACGTATCGTTTGTGGAAACGAGGGCGGGGTAAACTTCCCTACCCGCCCTTCCCCATTGGAAAATAAAGTGCGTAACAGCGACAAAACGTGAAAAATTAGAAATTAAGAAGTAGAAAATGCAAACATTCGATCTGGTTGTGATTGGGGGCGGTTCGGCAGGATTAAAAGCGGCAAGAACTGCGGCTCGGCAGGGGCGACGGGTTGCCTTAGCGGAAGAACGTGAACTCGGAGGTGAGTGCTTCTGGGCGGGGTGTGTTCCCACAAAGGCGATGGTACGCGCCGCCGAAGTCTGGCATCTCGTGGGTCGCGCCCATGAATTCGGGATTCACACGCAGGTGATTAAAGCGGATTTTGCGGACGCCATGCGCTACAAAGACGGCGTGGTGAAAACCATTTCCGGCGAGGGTCCCGAAGATGCGGGTCTCTCCAAACTCGGTGCCTCTTACTTTCCCACTCGTGCCTCCTTCGAGTCCGCACACGAAATCCGTGTGGGAAACGAAGTGATCCGCACCGAAAAAGTTTTGATTGCCACCGGAACCGTTCCTCATATCCCCGACGTTCCCGGATTGCGTGAGGCGGGATTTATCACGAATCGCGAGGCCGTTCACCTCACCACGCTTCCGAAACGGCTTGCGGTGATGGGCGGGGGCCCTATCGGTCTTGAGTTCGCGCAACTCTTTCGGCGGTTCGGGGCGGAAGTGACGGTACTGGATCACGGCGAACGTTTGCTCTCTAAAGAAGACGCCGACATTTCCGCACTTGCCACCCAATTTTTGCGGGAAGAGGGAATCGTCGTACACAACGGGACGCGAGTCACCGAAGTTGAAACGCTCGAAGACGGCACAAAACGCTTGCGCTTCAACAACGAGACCCCTCCCCTCGATTGCGATGAGATTCTGGTGGCGACGGGCAGACGTGCCGCGATCACGGGCATGAATCTCGAAGCCGCAGACATCGTTCACGACGCCCGACATATTCCCGTAGACCCCTATCTGCGAACGAATCAGCCGCACATTTTTGCGGCGGGCGACATCACGGGGGGCTATCTGTTCACCCATGTGGCGAGTTACGAAGGCGGACTTGCCGCGCACAATCTTTTTTCAGGCACACTGATTCCATTCGATCATCGTGTGGTTCCGCGTTGCACCTATATTGACCCGGAAGTGGCGAGTATCGGGGTGACGGAAGCCACTGCTAAGGCACAAAACCTTCCTTACACCGTTCTCAAATACTCGTTTGCCGATCTCGACCGGGCGATTCTCTACGGCGATGCACGGGGTCTCGTCAAGATTCTGGTAGACGAACTCAACGGGCGAATTTTAGGGGCGCACCTGATCGGGCCTCAAGCATCGAGTGTGCTTGCGGAACTCGCCGTCGCCATGCGAAACCACCTCCCGATCACGGCGATTGCGGAAACGATGCACGCCTACCCCTCCTTTCCCGAAGCGGTAGAAGCCGCCGCCCTCTCCGCCCGTAACTTCCGGGGGCAGGTAGACGGCGCGATGGGCTGAACGGCGAAATTAACCACCCGCTACGCTAGAGACATAGAGAAGGAAATACAAAAGAGATTTTATCCACGGATTAACACCGATGGACACAGATTAGTGGAAAGTGTCGAGTGTTAAGGATTGAGTGTTGAACTCGCCCCCAGGACCCCTCCCCCGAAAAGCCGGGAGAGGGGAGTCAAGGTGAATGCCCGTTTCTTCTCAACGCTCATCCTTCTTTCCTACTCTCTCTTTGCGCCTTTGTGTCTTTACGTGAGGTTTCTTCTCTTTGCATTTCTCTGTGCCTCCCTATCTCTAGCGAAGCGGGTGGTAGATAACAAAAATTTCCGACTCGAACAGACTCTTCCGTTGCCCTTTTATGTCTCTGGAAAAACCCACTGCGATCCAAACGCTCTGCCTCTCGATGGACTTAATTCGTTCCACCGAAACCGCGTTACGCCTTTCCACCAATCTTGCCGACCGCCTCAGCCTTGCCCTTGTCGCACAACTTCGCCCTCATCTCATTTCACTTGGACTGGAAAACATTCTCGTTAAATTCACCGGGGACGGCTGGCTTTTGCTCTCTGAGGAACAGGCACACGCCGCCCCTCTGTGTTGTCTTGCGATGATCCTGTCAAACCGATTTCAGGTGGAGGTCAGCGGGATGAGCGGGATCGCTCTGGAGAAAATTCCCGCGTTGCGCCTTGCCCTGTGCTGGGCGCGAGACATTCCCATTGTGTTGCCGAACGGAAGTCGGGACTATTTAGGGGACAGCGTTCGCCTTTCGGTACGCGCTTCACAGTTTTGTCGGGACAACGAAATTCTGATTGATCACACGGTTTGCGATTGGATTTATCACGATTTTGTGACGGAATCCGTTGAGGTGCGTGATCGTTACGAGGAATTTCCCGATGCAAAAGTGGAGCAAATGCGAACGCTCTATCGCCTTTGCGAACTGAAAACCGAGGCGGCACTTGAGGCGGACGCGCCGATTTATTACGTCAATACGCTGGAGATTCTCGGTCAATCATCACAGGCAAATGCCCTCGCCGAGCGAATTTCAGGGGGGTTGCAATCCTCAGCCGAGTCTCCAATGGCGGACAAGCGAATCCTGATCGAGCGGTTTAATCGCCTTCTGGAAAGTCATGTGGAGTTTGATGCGGCACAGAACATTTTGCGCGATATGTATGAGGCAGAGTTACCCCCACAACTTGAAACCTACAACGCATTAATTAGCAAGGCTCCCCGCATTACGGATCGGCACAAGTGGCTCCAGAAGATGAAACAGGAGGGGATTGCCCCGGACATTCGCACTTTTAATCTTCTGATCGAAAGCGCGGAGGACGTACCGACTACGCAACGCTGGCTGAACCGCATGAGGCGTGAGGGGGTCAAGCCCGACTCGCGCCTGTTGAACACGCTTCTTGTTCATGCCACCAACTATTCGACTGCAAAACGCTGGTTTGATTGGACAATGAAAGAGGGCGCGAGACCCGATGACACGAGTTTCGATCTTCTCATTCAGAAAGCGGAAACCGTCAAAGCGGGAATGATCTGGATCGAGAAACTGATTCAAGAAGGTCTTCAACCGGATACGATGACTTTTCTGCGGCTCTTCGCAAATCGGTTGGAGGGGATTTCAGGAGAGGAATTGCTGACGTGGTACTTGAGTTTGTCGGTTCACCCGCCGGAGCCGATGTATCGCGTGATTGCAGAATTTCGCAAGGCGGGGTGCTGGGACGATGCCCTGCGGATTTGCCTTGATTATCCCTACGCGCAAGCCGCACAAAAGGTGTTTCGTTCGCGTCCCGATGAGTCGCTCGACTACTTCAAGCGCATTGTGGACGCCGACCCTACTCATGCAAACGGAACTTATGCTCTCGCCAACGCGCACCTTGCGCTTGGAGAGGAAACCGAGGCAATCCCTCTTCTTCAACGCGCCCTCACGCTTGCCACGCCCGGACACCGCCGCGAGGAAATCGCTCAGACTCTGGCGAAGATAACTCCCACCGCAGAATCTACGGAGAAACCGCAAATTCCTCTGAAAAGCGGAGAAGAGCCGGAATAGTCGAGTCCGTACTCAGCAAAAAACAGGAAACTTCTTTCCGGTCACTTCGGTACAAAGAAGTGCCAAAAAGGAGAATCTCACGCTATGCCCAACCGACTTGCCCTTGAAACCAGCCCCTATCTGCTTCAACATCAAAATAATCCCGTGGATTGGCTTCCCTGGGGAGACACCGCCTTCGGGCTGGCACTGACTCAGGACAAGCCGATTTTTCTGTCCGTCGGGTACAGTGCTTGTCATTGGTGCCACGTCATGGAGCGCGAAAGTTTTGAGAATGACGACATCGCGGCGATTCTTAACCGTGATTTTATTTCGATCAAAGTAGACCGCGAAGAACGCCCTGACGTGGATTCGCTTTACATGAACGCCGTGCTGATGCAGAACGGGCAGGGCGGCTGGCCCATGTCCGTTTGGATGACACCTGAAGGCAAACCCTTTTTCACTGGGACTTATTTTCCTCCGACTGACCGCTACGGCACGGTTGCCTTCCCGAAAGTTTTGATTGCCATTGCGGAAGCGTGGAAGACGAATCGCGCCGAACTTTTGCAACAATCCGACGAAATCGCCGCGCAACTCAAAGCCGGGAACGATCCCTCCGCGCTCGGCATGACCGGAATGTTGACCGAAAGTCCGCTAGATGTTGCCTACAAACGTTTTGTCTCGCTGTTCGATGCGACAAACGGCGGCTTTGGCTCCGCCCCGAAGTTTCCACAACCCGCCAATCTGGATTTTTTGCTTCGCTATCACGCTCGTACCGAACGCCCGGAAGCCCTTGCAATGGTCGAAAAAACCCTGCAAAAAATGTCGCTCGGCGGAATGTATGATCAACTCGGCGGCGGATTTCATCGCTACAGCACCGATGCAACCTGGCTGGCTCCCCACTTTGAGAAAATGCTTTACGATAATGCACAACTGGCGGTCACGCTCTCTCATGCGTGGCAAGTCACCGGAAACAATCTGTATCGCGGCTTTGCAGAGGAAACTCTTGAATACGTTTTGCGGGAAATGACTTCACCGGAAGGCGGTTTTTATTCGGCGCAGGATGCGGACAGCGAAGGCGTCGAAGGAAAATTTTTCGTGTGGAGCAGAGCGGAAATCATTGAGGCTCTTGGAGAGCGTGACGGCGAAATGTTCTGCGCCTTCTACGATGTCACCGAACACGGGAACTGGGAGGAAACGAATATCCTGCACGTTGTGCGCGATGTGCCACAGGTCGCTCGACAATTCGGGGTGAGCGTAGAGGAGGCAGGCAGAGCAATTGATGCGGGAAGCAAAACCTTACTCGCGTTGCGTGAAAACCGCATCAAGCCGGCGACGGACGACAAAATTCTGACCTCGTGGAACGGGCTGATGATCTCCGCTTTCGCCGAGTGTGGCTTAATTTTTGATCGCCCGGATTTTATTGCCGCCGCCGATAAATGCGCCGATTTCTTGCTCTATCACCACATAAACGAAAACCGAGACCTGCTTCGTACCTCTCGCGCCGGTTCTGCCGCGCACACAAGGGGCTTTCTGGAGGATTATGCGTTTCTGGCGCACGGCATTTTGCGGGTTTACGAGGCAACTGGAGACGGCAAATGGCTGAGTGCGGCGACGGAATGTTGTGAAAACATGATTCGCCTGTTCGGAGAGGGGGAAGACGGCGCGTTTTACCTCACCTCAAAGGACGCCACCGATCTCATTCACCGCCCCAAAGATTTGGACGACAACGCGATACCTTCCGGCAACACCGTTGCCCTCGAAGTTTTGCTCGAACTCTCACACCTCACGGGAAAAGATGAGTATCAAGTGCGTGTCGAAAAAACGTTGCGCCGCCTCGTTCCAATGATGGAAAAGTACCCGATGGGCTTTTCGCGTTTGCTTGGTGTTCTCGATGCCGCGCTTACCTCACCAAAAGAGATTGTCTTCACGGGCGATGCGAGTTCTCCGCTCATGGCGGAATTGCGCCGCAAAGTCTATGCTCGGTTTCTCCCGAATGCCGTCCTCGTGCGGGGTGATAACCCCGACACACAGACCGTCTTTTCGCCCTTGTTGGAAGGACGTACCGACGCTTCCGGCACGCCGAAAGTTTATGTCTGCGAAAACAATGTCTGTGCGGCTCCCGTGAGTGACCCGGAATCATTGGAGAGGTTGCTGAGGTAGGTTTTCGCCGGAAAGCCTTATCGGGACAGGGGAGCCAGCACAATGCTTCAATCTTGTTCCTCCCTCTTCCGTAAGGGAGAGGTTATGC
Source organism: Chthonomonadaceae bacterium (assembly GCA_014377395.1). GTDB lineage: Bacteria > Armatimonadota > Chthonomonadetes > Chthonomonadales > Chthonomonadaceae > JACMPS01. Next base: position 86 of record JACMPS010000074.1, on the reverse strand, counting down.
GGGGGTTGAAGATTGTCTTTTCTTCTCCGCATCGCGTCCGAAGGACGCCTTCACCGAAGGTGCTTAGCGGCGGTCTTCAGACCGTT
>JACMPS010000073.1 GCA_014377395.1 Chthonomonadaceae bacterium | reverse complement strand
CGCTCTTATTATCGAAGGGGGCGAAGAGCGCGGGTTCACCCTCACCGAAAACGAAGACCCGCTCACGATCCTCAAGGAAATTCTCTCCCACTACAACTTTGTTTCCACCCCGGACTTGCCCCGATTCTGTGGAGGAGCCGTCGGATTTCTCAGTTATGATGTCGTGCGGTTTTTTGAGGAACTGCCCGATGACAATCCCGATGAACTCGGTGTAGACGATGCCCTTTTCCTGTTCACCGACACCCTCCTCATTTTCGATCATGTGCGGCACCGGGTGAAAGTTCTCTGCAATGCTCACATCGAAGAGAGTTCCGAGGCGGCTGTCGAAGCGGCTTACAAAGAGGCGGAACGCAAAATCGAAGCTCTTCTGCAACGTCTTCGCACCCCGCACCCCGACGCCCTGCTCCAACCTGAACCGCGTACCCCGCAAAAGATCGAAGTCGTGCACAAAACGCCGAGAGCCGAATACGAAGCGGGCGTAGAGCGTTGTCGGCAGTATATTCTTGCCGGGGACGCCTTTCAAGTCGTGCTGTCTCAGCGGTTCGAGGTGGAGTTCACGGCTCCCTCCTTTGATTTGTACCGGGCATTGCGCTCCGTCAATCCCTCCCCCTATATGTTCTACATCAGCCTCGGAGAGCGCAAACTCATCGGCACTTCGCCTGAGATTTTAGTCACGGTGATTGATGAAACGGTGCGCGTGCGCCCCATTGCCGGGTCACGTCCTCGCGGGGCAAATCTCCTTGAAGACGCCACACTGGAAACGGAACTTCTCGCCGACGAAAAAGAACGCGCCGAACACATCATGCTCGTGGATCTCGGAAGAAACGACATCGGGCGGGTTTGCGAGTACGGCACGGTTTCCCTTGATGAACTGATGATTGTGGAAAAATACTCGCATATCATGCACATTGTCTCCAATGTCACGGGCAAGATTGCCCCCGAAAACGATATGTTCGATGTGTTGCGGGCGTGTTTTCCGGCGGGAACCGTCTCCGGTGCGCCCAAAGTTCGCGCCATGCAAATCATTGACGAGCAGGAACCGACACGCCGGGGCTTCTACGCGGGTTCCGTCGGCTACTTTTCCTACTCCGGTGACATGGACATGGCAATTACCCTGCGAACGATGCTGGTGGACGGACAGAAAGCCTACCTTCAAGCAGGAAGCGGGTTAGTCGCGGACTCGGTTCCTGCGACAGAGCATCAGGAATGTTTGAACAAAGCTCGCGCCCTTGTGACGGCGATTGAACTGGCGGAGCAGGGTCTGGAATAGGGCGGGGGAGACAAGCGTTCTTCTCTTTCACTTTTACTCCCCGGTGGCGAAGGCAAACTGAAAATGTACGTGGGACTGGATATTGGCGGCACGAAGTTTCAAGTCGCCTCTGCAAACGAAAAGGGAGAGATCATTCGGCGCGTCCGTGCCGAAACTCCCCTTCAACTCAAAGCAGGTTTGGATTTGTTGCACGAAATGATCGAGCAGGTCAGCGACAAAGAGAAGATTAATTCGATTGGCGTGGCGATTGGCGGACCCCTCAATTGGCGTTCCGGTATCGTCTCTCCTTTGCACCAACCGGAATGGCGCAACGTTCCCCTCAAGGAAATTCTCGAAAGCACCTATCATTGCCCCTGCCGCATCGAGGTAGACACGGACGCCGCCGCTCTTGCAGAAGGGGCGTTTGGCTTGGACACTGCTACGGACAAAAGTGCAGAGATTTCCCGTCTCCTTTATATCACGTTGAGTACGGGAATGGGGGGCGGCTTCTTGGTGGACGGTGCCATTTATCGTGGCTTTAACGGAAGTCATCCCGAAGTCGCACACCAGGCGATCTTGTTTCGTTGTGATCACCCGGAACGGATTCTCTGTGAGTGTGGCAACAATGACTGTCTTGAAGCGTTGGTTTCAGGAAATGGAATTCGCCGTATTTATGGCAAGCCCGCCTCTGAATTGAGCGAAACGGAGTGGGAACAGGTCGCCTACAACGTTGGGCAGGGATTGCGTAATCTCGCCGTGATTTATGTGCCAGAACGAATCGTGCTTGGCGGTGGGGTTGCGTTGGGCGGCGGTGAAGCACTGGTGAACCAAGTGCAAGAGTTTCTTAATTCCACTTGCCGCCTCACCCCTGCGCCGACGGTACAACTCAGTCGCCTGGGTTACGACACGGCGTTGAGGGGAGCGATTGTGCTGGCGAGAAAAGTGTCAAGTGTTGAGAATTAAGGTTCTTTTCCTTCCTTCGAGAAGGTAACGTTGGAGGCGGCAGTAATTTCCAACCCCCTCCTAACCTCCCCCTTCCGTAAGGGGGAGGGACTGAGAAGTAGACCCGGAATAAGACAGAAAGTGAGTGAGGAAAAAACCTATGCGTACCACCCGAACCGAGTTTTCGACGCTGGCATCACAAGATCATGAACGGCTCTCGCAGATCGTCATGCGGAAACAAGCGGCACTCAGTTTGCGTGTTGCCGTCGTTTTCCTTGTGATTGTGCTGGGACTGCCGCTTGTCAATGCCTATCTACCCGAACTTGCCAATACCCCGGTTTTCGGTTTTACTGCGTCGTGGCTTTTCCTCGGTGTCGTCTTTTTCCCGATTACGTGGGTGCTCTCCGCCTACTTTATCAAACAATCCGACCGACTTGAAAGCGAATGTACCGACTGGCGCGTTCTGCTCGGCAAGCCCGCTGAAACTCAAACCGCTTTTACCGCAAATGACTCAACGAATGATCTGACAAACGATCCATTAAACGATCCGACAAGCAAAGACAAGGAAATTTTATGATGAACCCCGGAACGATCCCCTTCCTCTTTGTGCTTGCGATGATTGCCGTCACGATCTGGCTTGGCATACGCGCTACTCACGCCTCGAAAACCGCCTCCGACTTTTTTGTGGCGGGTCGCTCAGTCAGTGTGTTCTGGAACGCCTCCGCGATCTCCGGCGAGTATCTGAGTGCCGCTTCATTTATGGGGATCGGCGGCATGGTAATGAAAAACGGCTATGACGCCCTCTGGTATCCGGTTGGCTATGCGACAGGCTATCTGTTTCTGCTCCTGTTTATTGCAGGACCACTGCGTCGTTTTGGAGCCTACACCATTCCCGACTTTGCAGAGGGACGTTTCGATAGTCCGCTTTTCCGCAAAATCGCCGTCACCTTTGTTCTCGTGATCGGGCTGTTCTACACCATGCCGCAAATGAAGGGGGCGGGGCTGACGATGATGTCTATTCTCGGCTGGCCCTACTGGGTGGGCATTGTGGTGGTGGGCATGGTAATCACCTTTAATGTGGCACTCGGCGGCATGAAGGGCATCACGATTGTGCAGGCGTTTCAATACTGGGCGAAACTCTTTGGAATTTCGGTGCCCTTTTTCGTACTGGCTTCGATTTATGGAGGCTATCCATCGCACCTCAACGAGATACGGATAGCCCCGCAGGAAACGCCTCGCCTGACCAAAGACGCTACCGTCAAAATCAAGGGCAAAAAAGACGCGCCCGTTAATGCAATGACTTTCCCAGCGGCTGGTGAAACGGAAATTCTATTTCCGGAAGGGGCATTTCTCAGTGCAGTGACTCCGGCTCGAAAGCCGCTCTCCGGTGAAGATAAACTTAATCTGCCCGGAATGGATACGAATTTAGCGTTTCCTACAGGAACACGCTTGAAAACACAGCCGTTTACGGTGACGCAAGGCGGTATCCCTCTGCTCAAAGATGGAAAAGTCGTGAAGACGGCTCTTAAACTGGAATTCCGTGATCCCACAACCGCTGTCATTTCCGCAGGGTCTATTGTTCCGAACGCTCCCACGAACAAAAAGTGGATCGAGCCTTTCGGGACACTAACGGGCAAGTACGGTTATCCCTTACTTTACACTTACTCGCTGATTATCGCCCTTGTTTGTGGCACGGCAGGGTTGCCGCATATTCTCGTCAGGTTTTACACCAATCCCGACGGACGCTCTGCAAAACGCACCACGATGCTCGTCATGGTAATGATCGGCGTTTTCTATGTGTTTACGCCAATGTGGGGAACGTTGGGGCGATCCCTACTGCCTGCACTTTATGCGAACAATACAACGGACACCGCCGTGCTGAAATTGCCGATGATGTTGGAAAACAAACTTCTCGGACAGATTTTAAGTGGGATCACGAGTGCGGGGGCGTTTGCGGCGTTTATGTCCACGTTCTCCGGTTTGCTGGTTTCCATGTCTGGCGCAATGGCACACGACATCTACGGACGAATTCTGCGTCCGAATTCTTCCCCAGAAGCACGACTGAAAGCCTTTAAAGTGGCGGCAATCCTGTTTGGAGCCATTTCGGTGGGCTTGGGAGTTCTCATCGAGTCCTTCGACATCAATATGATGGTGGGCTGGGCGTTTGCAATCGCGGCGGCTTCGTATTTCCCGCTTTTGCTGATCGGGGCGTGGTGGCGTGGCTTGACGAAGTACGGGGCGGCTATCGGGATGCTGAGCGGGGGGCTTTTGTCGCTGACGGCTATTGTCATTTCGATGTTGATTGACAAAAAGTTCTTGAGTTTGCAGGTCAGTCCGATTGTCCGTACCCTGCTGGAACAACCTGCGATCTGGGGCGTTCCTCTCTCGATTACGGTGATGGTGATCGTCTCAAAAATGACCGCATCGAGTATCCCGCACGATGTAAATCTCAAGATGCTACGTCTTCACGCTCCCGAAGAAATGGGCGTTTCGCAGGACTATATTGCCCATTAATTTTCCAGTTTTGGAGGTGAGTTTCCGAAGTATTCCAGTCTGATTTCGGATTTAGATAAAGAACGGGAATAGGTGGTTATTGCAGTCCGTTTGATGTTGAGTGGCATTAGACAAGAGGTTTTCAGCACAGTCAGTTTGTCGTTGAAAACCTCTCTGACCAGAAAGGAACTCTCGAATGCAATTGCGAACTTGCCTTACTCTTTTCGTTTCTCTTATGTTTTTGCTCAGCCAGAGTGTTTTGCAAGGGCAGAGGAAACGTGCTTTCGCTCCACAACCCATGCTTCAACAGCAGGAAAAACAGGAAAAAGCAGTTTATGAGGTTCCTTTTGAATACGACGCGTCCGTCTCCCATTTTTTGATTGTTAAAGTGAAGATTGGTGGCGGCAACCCTCAGCGCTTCATTCTAAGTAAGTGCCGTTAAAAGGTTCTTAGTTTCGCAGT
>JACMPS010000072.1 GCA_014377395.1 Chthonomonadaceae bacterium | reverse complement strand
GGTAGTTAAGAGTGCCCAGTGGTGTTTGGGCGCAATCCTATCAAAAGCGAAGATACTCCAAAAGTGAAGGCACTAAAACTCATCTTGCCCGAATTGAGGTACACACCTTTAGTGCGTAGGGTACAGAAGGCAAGTGCAGCATGATTGGCACGATTCTCCCCGATACGTCAGGGCAATACTTTCTGCGAGTCAGGGTTTTGTTCCAGACGTGCGCGGTCTTTTCGCTCGATGAAGCGGACGTAGGAATAATCTGCATAGGCACCTCGTTCCAGACCTGCCACGTTCAACCGGAGGCGTATCTGCTTTTTACCCGTCAGTTTGCCGTTCTCGGTCAGGTCTAAAAACAGTAACCCCGATCTTCTACCACGCTTAAGGGTTCCGCCGATGTCGGCCCCATGAACTGTGCCACCCTTGTATTCGTTGACTTTTACGTCCCACCAAGTATCGCGCTTGCCTTTCACCTTTAGCACTCGCACCGCCAGAAGAGGATAGCGATCCAGGTCAACGGTTGCATAGCGAGCGCAAGTCGCCCAGTAGTAGGCGTCTTTGCCGATATGATCTTCCTGCGATTTATCGCCCAGGCTCAAGCGCAAAACGCCTTCTTTTGGTGCGGAAAGGTCGGCGCGTCCCTGCGCCGGTTGCCACGTCCAGTCGTGAATAGCGGTTTCATTGAGTTCATCGTGCCAGCCTGCGTGGAGCGGTTCAATTTTTTGCACCTGTCCCCACAGAGTGGTACAGGCAAGGAAAGACCCCGCTACAATTACGGCAAGCAGAGCCTTGCCCCGGTGAGCGGAAATAGAATTGAGCATGACCTATCCTCCTTCGTCTCGTGTCTCCAAAAATGAGCGGATTGCTCTTTGGAATAAGTGTTTACTCATTGTACATCGAAACTGGTAAGTTCTGACATTATCGTCTTCTTTTATTTTTGCTCTTTTCTCAAATCTTATCTTGTTCTGTAGCGAGAGATGAGATTTTCCCTTTGCCGCAGGAATAAATTCCGCGATAGAGGGCGTTCGGCTCGCGCCCGATCACAAACGGGCGTAGAGAGTGACGCCCCTACGATGGTTTGCAGGACTTCCACCTACGTTGCCTCATGGCAAAATCTAACAAATAGTGTGTCCGAAGGACATGGGGCGGCACGCCTCCGAGCGCGGAATTCATTCCTGCGGCAAACACGCCAAATTTACTTTTTCAACTTCCTAAGAATCAGATCGTGCTTACTCGGTTCGCAACGCTTGAATAGGATCGAGTTTCGAGGCACGAATTGCGGGATACACCCCGAAAAATACTCCGACTGCCGCCGAAAACAAAAACGAAATCAGCATGACAGCAGGAGGTACGTACATTGGCAAGCCCTTTGTGCCGCCCTGCTTGTCGTCGAGTGCCGGAATGAACGTCGTCACAAAGCCGACAAAATACGCCGCCCCCGTTCCAAGCGTTACCCCCGCCAGTCCCCCAACTCCCGAAAGTGTCGCGGACTCGATGAGGAATTGCAACAGAATATCTTTGCGCTTCGCTCCAATGGCTTTACGGACTCCGATCTCGCGAGTACGTTCCGTCACCGAAACGAGCATGATATTCATGATTCCAATTCCGCCGACTAGCAACGCAAGCCCTGCAATCGAACCAAGTAGTACCGTAAAAATCGCAAGCACCGAATTGATGCTGTTCAGGATATTGTCGAAGCTGTCTACCTTCCACCCCGGTAAATTGCTGTAGCGGTTCATCAGCAGTTGCCAGACCTGATCTTTTGCGTCGTTCATTTTCTCAAAGGTGACAGGCTCCGCGTAAATCGCTCCGACAATTTCCGATCCGAGAATACGCTTTTGCACCGTTTCAAGAGGAAGATAAACGAATTTGTCGGCGTCACCATCGAAGGTACGCCCTTTCGGGGCGAGAACACCGACCACCGTTAAACTTTGTCCGCTGATCTCTAGTTGCTTGCCAATCGGGTCTTCTGTCCCGAAAAGATCGGTCTTGACTTTCTCGCCGATCACGCAAACTTTCGCCCAGGTGCGGCTGTCTTCATCAGAAATGAAACGCCCTGTACCGATATTGACATTTCTCAGTTTCGCATAGGGCGTTGTTACCCCGTAACCCGTCACTTCCAGATCACGTCCGTTGTATTTCGCCGGAATATTCTGCCCTAGACCGATCTCAGGAGACAGTTCCTTGATCAGCGGGCATTGTTCTCGGATTGCTTTCACATCAGCCATTCGCAAGCCATCAATGCGCCGGGTGATTTTTTTGCGCTCCTCAGAACTGGGAGCGTAAACGACGAGAATGAGATTTGAGCCGAGTTTGGAGAATTGTTTCGTAACGTTGGCGGAGGCACCCTGCAAAATCGCGACCATCATAATGACGGCACTGACACCGATGATGATACCCAGCATCGTCAGTGCCGAACGGAGTTTATTTGCGCGAAGGTTGCTGAGTGCCGTTGAAATACAATAAAAGAATGACATTAGTTGGGTCCGTTGTTCATTTCGATTGTCTGGCGCTTGGGGCCGTTAAAGGCGGCGGGGCGCACTTTTTCGCCTTCTTTCAGTCCCGATTTCACCTCGACAAAATCATCGCCACGCAGTCCGACTTCGACGGTGCGAACCGTCACCGTTTCCGTCGCGCCGTCTTTCGTGGGCTTGACGGTAGGAGTCACGATGTCTGCGGTTCCGGTTTTGCCTTCGCCTTTGACGCAGTTTTTGGGAACGCGCACCACGTCTTTTTCCCGATTCACGATCACGGCGCACCGCGCACTCATTCCCGGCTTTAAGCGCGGGTCCGACTTATCTACCTGTATTTCTACGGGAAACCGAATGACTGTCTGTGAGGAGGTAGTTGCGGCACTCCCACTCGAAGCTGTTGCATTGGAAGCGGCAGGAGCCACCTTGCTCACCTTGCCCATAAAGATCGTTCCGCGTGAGGAGTCCACCGTAACCTCGGTAATCGTTCCTACTTTCATTTTCTGAATATCCACCTCGTTCACATTGATCTTGACGAGCATCGTGGAGAGATCGGAAATCTGATACAAAGGTGAGCCGGAGGAAAACGAGCCAATCGCCGAAGTGATCAATTCTCCCTCTTCCGTATATTTCTTGGTGATAACGCCGTCCATTGAAGCAATAATTGTGGTGTCGTTCTGGCGCACCAGAAGTTCATCAAGTTGCTTTTGGAGTTGTTCGACTCCGGCAAGTGAGGCAACCGCTTCATCTCCACGCATCGCATCCTGTGTGATTCCTGCGTCCGCTCCCCGCAGTTGGGCACGTGCCTGAGCGTAAGCGGCGCGGGCGTTTTCCAGTTCGCGGCGTTTCGTTTCGGGCAGTACGCTGGTTTGCGCTTGGAGCAACGTGGCTTCTTGCTGGCGTACCTGACTTCGGGCGGAAGCGATTTGACTTCGGGCATTGGTGACTTCAAGTTCGTT
>JACMPS010000071.1 GCA_014377395.1 Chthonomonadaceae bacterium | reverse complement strand
TCTGCGTGATCTCATGGGTAACCCGATCACGGCAAAACGAGAAAAAATGGGTGTTTGGAGCGTGGTGCTCTCAGGTTCCCCTATTTACCTGACCGTTCCAAAAGGAACGAAAATCGAAAGCCTGACACGCTGGGGCAAAGGCACGAATGTGGCTCTGGCTTCTGCGGGGAGTACGCCTGAAGCCTCTTCTTCCGAGAATCTGGAACTCGCCGCAAACTTGAATGACGGAACGTGGCACTTCGATGATGGACAAAGTGCCCAGAAAATCTGGATTGCAAAGAAGGGGGAGAAAATGCCACAATGGACTTCTCTCACCTTTGACAAGCCGCGCACGATTGGCTCAATTTTCGTGACAAGCCCGTCGTCGAATGTCGGGTTGCCGGGGGTACGCGATTTTGAGATTCAGGTGATGACGGCTTCCGGGTGGAAAACGGTACGAGAAATCAAAAACAATGTTCTTGAATGGACTTTGTTCGCTCGTTTTAAACCCCTGAAAACTCAGGCGATTCGTCTGTTGATCAATGATCTCAACAATGGATGGTGGCGCACCGACAAAACTCCGCTCACCGATATGCAGGCGCGTGTTTATGAAATGGAAGCCTACGCCGACTGAGTTTTGACCGATGTTTGTTTGATTTGAGAAAGAAAAGAGGGAGAACAATCTCCCCGAAATTTGCCAAAAACTTACTGAGAGAGAGATTTACGCACGATGGATACCAAGAAAACAGCGATGATCACCGGAGTTACCGGACAGGACGGTTCTTACCTTGCCGAATTGCTACTGGAAAAGGGCTACCGCGTTGTCGGGGTGGTTCGCCGTTCTTCCACCGAGAGTTTCGAGCGGATCGGTCATATCAAAGATCGAATTGAGTTGACTCAAGCAGACCTGCTCGATCAGTATTCGCTCATCGAAGCGGTGCAAACCTTCCGCCCGGACGAAGTCTACAACCTTGCCGCGCAGTCGTTTGTCCCTACCTCCTGGAATCAGCCTGTTCTGACGGGAGAGTTCACGGCTCTCGGCGTCACCCGCGTCCTGGAAGCCATTCGCCTTGTTGATCCGAAAATTCGGTTTTATCAGGCGAGTTCATCGGAAATGTACGGCAAAGTCCTGGAGGTTCCGCAAAGTGAGAACACGCCTTTTTATCCGCGCAGCCCTTATGGGGTTGCCAAAGCGTATGGTCACTATATCACGGTGAATTATCGCGAAAGTTATAATTTGTTTGCGGTTTCCGGCATTCTATTCAACCACGAATCGCCTCGACGTGGACTTGAATTTGTGACACGAAAAGTGACAAACGCTGCCGCTCGAATCAAACTCGGTCTTGACAAAGAATTGCGAATGGGCAACCTCGAAGCCCGCCGCGACTGGGGTTTTGCAGGCGATTACGTCGAAGCGATGTGGATGATGCTTCAGCAGGTCGAACCTGATGACTACGTGGTAGCGACAGGCGAAACGCACCCCGTGCAGGAACTGGTCTCGGTGGCGTTCGAGCGGGTTGGCTTGGACTGGAAAGATTACGTGGTGCAAGACCCGGCTTTCTATCGCCCCGCCGAAGTGGATTTACTCGTTGGTGATCCCGCCAAAGCCAAAGAGAAAATGGGTTGGACACCGAAGGTCACGTTCCAGGAATTAGTCGGCATGATGGTAGACTCCGATGTCGCTCGCTGGACGCGCGAAATCAAAAACGCAGGAAATTAGACGGGTATCATGGTTGATTTTCTCTCTTCACGCATCCTTATCACGGGAGCCAACGGCTTTGTCGGCAGACACCTCATTCCTCATTTATTGAGTGAAGAGGCGTTTGCCGGCGCCGTTTTGTTTGCCGCAACTCACTCTTCCGGCAACACTCCCCTTCCGCAACCCGCACTTGCCGGGTGGGACGGGGCGGCGGTCTCGGGGGAAATCGAAACGCTTACCCTCGATCTAAGTGATCGTGAGGGGCTGTTTCGTGAGATAAAGCGGATTTCTCCCACGCACATCGTTCATCTGGCAGCGCGTTCCTCCGGGGCGGCACTGGAGCGCGATGCTGTTTTCGAGGTCAATGTGGCGGGGACACGACACCTGCTCGATGCCGCCGCCGAGGTCTCTCCGTTTCCTAAAACAATCGTTGTCTCTACAGGCTATGTTTATGGTAACACCGATGCCCTGCGCCCTGCCCGCGAGGAAGACCCAATTGGACCCCTGTGGAAGTTCGGAGCGTACACCGACAGCAAAATCGAAATGGAGCAGGTCGCTCGAGATTATGCGGCATTTGCCCTGATCGCTCGTCCCTTCGCGCACACAGGAGCGGGGCATGGGGCGCAGTTTGCCCTGCCTTCATTTGCCCGTCAACTCTCTCAAATCGAACGCGGAGAATTGCCGCCCGTGCTAAAAGTCGGAAACCTTGACGCGGAACGAGACATGCTCGCGGTGCAGGACGTAGTCTGCGCTTATTCTCTTCTTTTGCAGAAGGGTGTTGCCGGACACACTTACAATATCGCAACGGGAAAACCTTACTCGATGCGCGAAATGCTGAACCTGCTTCGCCGCGCCTGCAAAGTCGAAACCGAACTCGAAACTGATCCTGACCGACTGCGCCCCGCCGACATCGCTCTTTCCACAGGGGACGCGCAAACGCTCCGCCTCCAGACGGGCTGGACTCCGCAACATTCTCTCGAAGAAACACTGGAAAGCCTTCTTGACTACTGGCGGCAATGGCGCGGGTAAACCTGTGACGGAAATTTGTAATATAATTTCGACGGAGGGTGAAGACAATGAATAACGAAACAACCCCGGCGGACGTTGAAAGAGAAACCAAAGCTCTTCGTGCTTCCACGGAACGCCTTTATCAAGAACGAATCACTCTCGAAGCCGAAACCCTTGCCCTTGAGGAATTACTTCGCAAACAGGCTCACTTAAACCGACAGATTAGGAAGGTTCTGACATTAGAATGTGCTGCAAATTGTGTGGCTCTCTAGCGGCTATGTCATCAGTCCACCTCCGTGGACTCCAGAAAATACGGCGACAATCTTTGTCTTTCAACCTCGAATTACCGGGTAAGGCGTTAGAATTCTCTGACGTGCCGCCGATGTATCTCCATTGATTCGCTGAAGAATGACACCCGCGATATCAGCGATAAATTCATTCCAGGGGATCGCAATCGTGGTAAGGTTCAGGGCTTCCGCAATCGGGGCATCGTCGAAACCAATGAGGGGCGGGCAGGTTGCCTTGATTGCCGCACAGTGTTGCAAAATCGCTTCCGCAAGCCGATCATTCGCACAGAAAATTCCGTCTTTTCCTCTTTCGAGCGCGTCCGATGCTACTTTTCTTCCGTCTTCCAGAAACCACCCCGCCGAAGTCACTACCGTTGCTTCTCCGATCACCGAAAGAAAACCGTCGCGACGTGAGGCACTGCGTGGATCGTGAGTAGGTCCCGCGAAAATACAAAATTCTTTCTTACCCCTTCCGGTTATTCCTTTTCGATCTACTCCTTCGAGGAGAAGTTGTGCCGCGCACACGCCCCCGAAAAAATCATCAATCGAAACACTATCAATTCTCATCGCCTCCAGTCCGGGCGTGGGACGTTCGTTGATTAGCAGTGCGGGCAAGCGAGTGGAAACACACTTTGCGAGGGCATCAGGCGACTGCCAGACCACCGGAAAATAAGATGGCTCCGGCAGAGGCGTTTCGTTCGACCAGCACAAACGCCAGGGAATGTTCTGCAACTTTAGTCGTTTGCCGAGACTTGCGAGTAGTCTTGCTCCAAAACTGTCCAGCCTTCTTGCCCGCACATCGAAAAAAAGGTCAACACCGAGCAACGTTTGCTCTCCTCCCGGCAAGTAGGTTCCCGATCCCTTGTGCCTGACCAGCAAACCCGCTTCGCAGAGGCGAGCTAAAAGGCGATGTGCGGTCTGGTAAGCGATTTCGGCTTCGGCAGAAAGTTCGCGGGCAGAGGTAAACCGTTCGCCGGGCTGCCAATTGCCACTTGTGAGGCGTTCGGTCAAACTGGCTTCAAGCTGGATGAGTTTCTGAGTAACTGGACGTGGCATAGATTATCATATCACTTTATTGTTGATTTCCATGTGTTTCTCTATAATCGGGCTATGGAAAACAAAATCTGGAAAGTCGCCGGAGTTAATTTCGACCATATGCACATGGGCGATTTGCTCCGCCTTGTCGCCGCACACCCGAACGCCGAAATCGTCGGCGTCTGGCATCACGAAAAAACCACTCTTGCAGAAGTCTCCTCCCGGCTCGGTATCCCGCCCGAAAAGCAGTATGCTGATCTCGATCTTTGCCTGACGCAGACCCAACCCGACCTCGTCATTCTCTGTCCGAAGACCGGGCAACACGCCGAGTTCGTCGAAAAAGTGGCTCCGTATGGCGTTCACCTGCTTGTCGAAAAGCCTTTCGCGTCGTCTCTCGCCGACGCTGATCGCATGATTTCCGCCGTTGCAAAAACCGGAAAAGTGTTGGCAATCAATTGGCCCCTTGCGTGGTATCCGCCGCATCGCACCACCAAACGCCTTATCTCCGAGGGGGTAATTGGCGACCTTCTCGAAGTCCACTACTACGACGGAAATCGGGGTCCCCTGCGCCACATCGCCGACAAAATCGAGATTGGGGAAGCGGAAGCCGCCCGACAAAAATCCCTCAGCTGGTGGTATCAAAAAGCGGAAGGCGGCGGTTCGCTTCAAGACTATCTGGGCTATGGGGTCACACTGGGAACGTGGTTTCTGGATGGGCGAAAGCCCCTCGAAGTCACCTGCGTTGTAGACGAAAACCGGGGACTGGAAGTGGACGAACACAGCTTCACCATTTGCCGATATGAAACAGGGCTTTCCAAGTTTGAGACGCGCTGGGGAACCTTCACCGATCCCTGGACGCATCAGCCGCAACCGAAATGCGGCTTTGTGGTAGTCTGCACAAAAGGCACGATTTCCTCCTACGATTATGAGGAAACTATTCGAGTTCAATCAGGGGAAAACCCGGAAGGCGAAATCATCTCGGTTGACATCCTTGAGCCGCCTTACCAGAATCCGATTCAGTATCTCATTCATTGTCTTGATCAGGGAATAATACCGGAGGGGCCTCTCTCGCCCACGCTTTGCCGTATCGGTCAACAGATCATTGACAGTGCCGTCCTGAGCGCAAACGAAAAGCGCACCGTCACCTTGTTGGATTAAAATATAGATTGAATTAAAGATAGGAACGAAGGAGTTTTCATGTCGGAAGCGACACAAGATCAATACAGTTTGCAGAGTAGCGAATCACCTCAGATTAACCCGCTCGAATTGCCCTATAAGCCCCGCGACCCGCAGCATTATCGCCCGAAGATCGGGCTGATTGCCTGTGGCGGCATCACGATTTCACACCTGAATGCTTACACTCAGGCGGGCTACAATGTCGTGGCTCTCTGCGATTTAATTGAGGAACGGGCGAAAGAGCGACAGGCAAAGTATTATCCCGATGCTTTTGTGACAACGGATTACCGGAGAGTTCTGGAGCGCGAAGACATCGAAGTCGTGGACATCGCCACACATCCGCACGACCGATTTCCTCTGATTGAAGATTCCCTCAAAGCCGGAAAACACGTCCTCAGCCAGAAGCCGTTTGTGTTGGATTTGGAAGTTGGAGAGCATCTTGTTGCGCTTGCAAAAGCGCAAAACAGAAAACTCGCCGTTAACCAGAACGGGCGTTGGGCTCCCCATTTCAGTTACATTCGTGAGACCTTAAAAGCAGGGCTGATCGGTGATCTCGTCAGTCTGCATTTCGGTTGTCACTGGGATCATTCGTGGGTAAAAGGGACTCAGTTCGAAAAGATACGTGACCTCATTCTTTACGATTTTGCGATTCACTGGTTCGACATCATCAGTCATTTGCTGGGCGACCGCACCCCTACAAAAGTTTATGCCACACGAAATCTTGCGCTTGGTCAAGAGATCGTTCCGCCGCTTCTAGCACAGGCGATGATCGAGTTTCCCGGCGGACAAGCCTCCCTTGTGTTCGATGCAGCAGTGAAGCGGGGCAACTTGGACCGCACTTATATTGCAGGAACGGAGGGAAGTATCGTCTCGACGGGTCCCGATCTTGGAAGTCAGGTGATGACGATCACAACGGCTTCGGGACAATTCACGCCGCACCTCGAAGGTCACTGGTTTCCCACAGGATTTCATGGCACAATGGGCGAACTTCTGCGCTCTATCGAAGAAGACCGTGAGCCGATCAATTCCGCCGAAGAAAATCTGAAAAGCCTCGCTCTTTGCTTTGCCGCGATTGCCTCCGCCACCGACGGCGAACCAAAAGTCCCCGGCTTGGTACGGAAACTACCCTCCGGCTCCGCTCCGGGCGTGTTATGAACACACTATGCTTCGCCTTTACTCCGGGGGTTGAAAAACCCCCGGCAACAAAAACGAGCGTCTTTCAGACGCGATACAAAGGCACATTCTGATCGAACTCCTTACGCTCGACTTAGGAAGGAAACGGAAAGCAAAGCGAATGGGAGGATTGCACGTCCCAAAGACGCCTGCTCTTATCTCCAGGCGTTGAAAACGCCCGGAGATAAGAGCAAAATCCGTGCGGCTTGCCTTCTCGATTTTGCGTTTTCTATTGTGGGAAAAATCATTCTTTCCACTTGAAAACGAAAAAACGAGGAGGCTTTTTCCATGCCGAAGACAACCGGACTTCTGGAAACGGCAATTTATGTAAAGGATTTGGACGTTTCCGAAACGTTTTACCGTGAGTTATTCGGATTTGAGAAACTCCTTTCGGATGAACGCATGAGAGCTTTGAGCATCGCCGACAAAAGTGTGCTTCTCATCTTTCAGGAAGGAGCCTCGAAAACGGTCAGCAAAGTTCCGGGAGGCAAAATTCCCCCGCATGACGCCCCCGGACAAACGCATCTTTGCTTTGCGATTCCCACAAAAGAACTCGAACTCTGGCGTACCGAACTGGAAAAGCAAAATATCGAGATGATTAGTGAGGTACGTTCTCCGCTCGGCGGAACCAGCCTTTACTTTCGAGACCCGGACGGGCATCTGGTTGAAATCGCAACCCCCGGAATTTGGAAACTATACTGAGAAGATTACAAGCGGACAGTCCATTTTTGGGAACCCTGTTTGCTCGCTTCGCGTCCTGTAAAAGATTGGCGAAACCGCCGAATTAAAAGACTTACGAACGAAATTACAAAATCGAGGAGACATAAGGTCATGGCAGAGACGGCTCACGAACGAATGGTACGCTACTTGCAAGACGCTTACGGCGTTGAAACGGGGCTTGTGCCCAAACTTCAGGACATGGCGGACGAAGTGAAAGACCCGGAGGTCGCCCGACTCTTTTTGGAGCATCGATTGGAGACACAGGAACAAGCCCATCGGCTTGAGGCACGTATTCGCGCTTACGGCGAAGAACCCTCCATGGGTAAAAGTTTTATGATGCAAGCCGCCGCAAAGATCAGCGACGCTATTGGCTCTTTACATGACAAAGAGGACAAAACCGTTCAGGACTTGATGCAGGCGTTTGGAACCGAAAACTTTGAGTGTGCGGTTTACGAGGCAATGGAAGCCTACGCAATCGCAATTAATGACACCGAGACGGCAAACCTCGCAAAGATGCATAAAGATCAGGAAGCGAACACCGCGAAGAAAATCTGGCCTCATATTGCCCGATGCTCTGCTGCTACGGTTGCCGCCGTTGCTACCGCGTAACTTTGTGCGTTGTGCTTGAAACAATCAACTTGGATTATTTTAGAATAGGTTGCTTCAAGCACAGAGATAAATGGAGACAAAACAATGTTCAATCGAAAAGAATACGATTTTTACCCGGAAGAAAAGCACATGAACGGGCTTGTTCTTATTTTGCTGGGAGCCGCAATTGGAGCCGCTGTCGCATTGTTGTACGCACCGCAATCCGGTGGCGACACGCGCGACACCCTGTTGCATAAAGCGGATGACCTGAAGGACAGCGCACTCGGCTGGGGACATGATCTCAGCGACCGAGCAGACGACTTAAAAACGCTTGCAAAACGCAAAATGAACGACTTGCACCGGGGATAGAAAGTAGGTCGTCTGTGGGGCGAATGAAGGTTTGTTCGCCCCGACTTGCGATGACAAAGGAGTGTATCTATGGACGCGCAAACCGTACAAGCGGCGGCTCTCGTCGGAATTTTGATTTGCAACATTATCGTTTTATCCTCACTGGTGATTGTCGGTCTCAAAGTATTGCAAGCAGTAGGCGACATCAAGAAAACGGTGGGTGGTCTTTCCGAGAAGGGTCATAAGGCGATAGACACCGTTCAGAAGCAAGTCACCGAACTTGCAGGACACATTCGCCCTACCGTGACAAATGCGCGTCACACCGTGACAGGCGTGACCGATACCGTTTCTTCAGTACAGCGTTCCGTCAAAACCGCTGAAGGAATTGTTAAGCAGGTTGCGGCTCCTGCCGCACTCGCTATCTTCGCGGCACGAGTGTTGCGAATTAACGGAATGGTGGTCGGGGCATTAGGGTTTGCGGCGGGTATGCTTGCCAAACAACAAATGGACGGCAAAACTCCTCTCAAGCAGATCAAATTACCCTCTCGCCTTGTTCCTTCGACCACTGCGGTTGTAGAAACAAAGAGTGCGGAAAGACAAAGTTTTGATACGGCGAATACTCCTGTTGTAACTGTTTCCAGAAATGGAGCCACAAGCGAGGAAACAAAGCCACCTGTTCTTGCGGGAGTCGTAACCAATAGTTAAAGTGCGGTTCTCATAGAGCATAAAT
>JACMPS010000070.1 GCA_014377395.1 Chthonomonadaceae bacterium | reverse complement strand
TGTGAAACGATGCAACGACAAATTCTGCTTTCTTCTCAGCGTTCGAGAAGCCTTTTGGCATAGTTTACGTTTAGACCGAAAATAAGTTAATCAAGTCCGCTCTTCTCAACAGAGGGCGGGCTTGTTTTTGTTCGCTTATTTGTTCACCTTATGCAAAGGAGATGAATCTACCACCCACTGCGTTAGAGAACACAGAGGCACAGAGAAAAACGAGAGAAATGCGAGAGGAAATCTCACGCAAAAACACAAAGGCGCAAAGAAAAGTTTGGAGAATTGATTTAAGGGTTGAGACACTTGTATTGTCTCCCCTCTCCCGGATTTTGGGGGAGGGGCTTTCTTCTATCCACCAATCGGAAAAAGCAAAACGCTCCTGTCAAAAACTCAAACCTTGTGATTTTTTGTGCCGTATGGTAGCATGAACCGATAACTTCTTACGATCCTGATTGGGACGTAAGCAAACACCACTTAACATTCCCTGTACAGAAGAGGAAACTACCCCAATGATCGAGCATATCGTCTTGTTTCAATGGAAGCCCGAAGCCACTCCCGAACAAATTGAGAACGTACTGACCGAACTCAAAGCCTTGCAAACCAAAATCCCCAACATTCTTGACCTGTCCGTTGGAAAGAACTTTTCCGAGCGATCCCAGGGCTTCACGCATGGATTAGTCGTGCGCTTTCCGAATCGTGAGGCTCTTGAAGTTTACGGACCCCATGAGGCGCATCAGCACGTCGTGCAAACTTTCATCATGCCGATTCGTCTGGACACGCTTGCGGTAGACTACGAATTTTGAAACTCATTGACCGCTACATTTTGCGCGAAATGACGGTTCCGTTTCTTATTGGGCAAGCGGCAATCGTCTTTATGCTCATCGGAACCGTCCTCTACAACAACGCCAACACCCTGCTTCAGAATCAGGTTCCCGTCGTTTTTGTCGTGCGAATGGTGCTGTTTTTCCTGCCGTTTCTGGTACACATGACGATGCCCGTTGCAATGGCGGTCGGTGCCTCTCTTGCCGTCAGCCGATTGGGGCGGGACTCGGAAATCACGGTCATGCGGGCGTCCGGGGTCAGTCTTACCCGTATTTTCGCTCCGTTTTTCATCTTTGGATTATTGGTCAGTGTCGGGGATTTTTACTTTGGAGAAAAGGTGGTTCCTCCTTCGATCCAACGACTCAATGCCGTTTTCGGGGAGTTACCCGGCAAACTCAAGCGGTTGTCACCGCAAGCAGGTCAATTTTTCAACTCGACGGATCAATCGTATGCCCTCATGGTGCGCTCGATGACCCCGATGAAAGATTACATCATGCTCCGTAACGTTCTGATCGTTGCCTCCCCCAAAAATGTTTATGAAAATGATGAACGTCCGCTTATCGTCTACGCGGATAAAGGCATCTTTAAAGACGGTGAGTGGGTGCTGTACAACCCTTTTTATTCCTCGTATGACATGAAAACAAAGTCGCAACTCAAGTTGTCCGACAACAATAAAGCGATATTCAGGCTCAACACGCCGATTGACCCGGCGGTGTTTCAATCGAACTTCAATCTTCAATTTCCGATGTGGGAAATGGGCAAAACTTCCGCTACTCGCACCTTCACCGAACTCGGTATGATGCTGGCGCGAAATCGTGAACAGGGCATCGTTGACCGCTACACATTGCTCGATTACCACTTTAAGTTAAGTGTTCCTTTTTCGTGCTTTGTCATGGCACTTTGTTGTCCGCCGCTTGCCTTGCGATTTTCGCGGGGAGGCGGGTTTATGGGAACCCTGCTTTCTATCGGGCTTGTTTTCGTCTACTGGAACACGATGTTGCTGATGAGAATTCTCGGCTCTCCGGGTCCCGATAACACGGCTCCTCTGCTTAATCCGATCCTTGCCGCGTGGTCACAAAACGTTATTTTTGCGGTTGTGGGTCTTTACTTTTTGCGAAAGAGCGAATAATGGAAGCCGGTCAGAAGATAAATTTCAACGATTGATCAACGGTCTTAAGACCGCCGTTAAGCACCTGCGGGGAAGGCGTCCTTCGGACGCAATGCGGAGAGAGAACAGAGACCGATTTGATCTATCTGATTTGCGAAAAGGCGAAAGACGGAAGTCGGTTACTCTCTCCCGATACTTGCCTGATAAAAGTATGGTAAAAATAGGTTTCGCTGTGGAAGAACCTCTCTGAAGACCCAGGAATGTAAAAAACCTCCGGGCATCGAAACCATTGCCCTTAAGCAGGAGGGGCGAACACAAGAGAGGTAACACTTCCATGCTAGAAACAGGCGAGGCGAAAACATCGCCCCCGGTACAATTAACGAAACGCGAATTGGAGATTCTCTCCTTTGTGGTGGAGGGACACTCCAGCAAACAGGTGGCTGATCTGCTTTTTATCTCAAAACGCACCGTTGATTTTCATCTTGACAACATTTACGGCAAATTGCAGGTTCGCAACAAAATGCAAGCCCTCCAACGTGCCACGCGATTAGGGCTTTTGCCGCAATTGCAGTAATTTTTCCTAATGTCGCTTGACGAAACTCACGCCGTACTGCTAAACTGATGCAGTTCGGCGTTTCGTCTTTTCGCCTTTAGTTTTTGCCTTCGATTACCCCTATTCTGCGAAAGACAAACCCGACGGAGGCACCCTTTATGCTCTTCATTCCCTACCGTGCAAAAAATCCACCGGAACGCTTTCCCTATGTGACGCTTGGACTGATTATTGCCAATATCCTGATTTTTGTGTTCACCTCCGAGGGTGGGAGCATCACGCTCGATGCAGTCGAACAGTACGCCCTCTCCTGGAATACTTTTTCGGTAGTGCGTCTTTTCTGTGCCGTCTTTTTACACGCGAATGTTCCTCATCTCGCCTTTAATATGTTGGGGTTGTGGCTTTTTGGAGCGGCATTGGAGGGCAGACTCAATCACTTTAAATACATGATCGTTTATCTCCTCTCAGGGATTTGTGGCTATCTTGCTTTTGAGTTGGTGGTGGGGATCAACTCGCCGGAACAGTTTACTCTGGGGGCTTCAGGAGCCGTTATGGGATTGTGCGGGGCTTATCTTTACGTGTTTCCCTACTCGACAATCTGCGTTTTCTTCTGGATTATTTTGCGGTTCTGGTGGGCGGCACTGTGGGAGTGGCAGGCGCGTTATGTCGTGATTCTCTACCTTGCAGTGGATTTGATTTCACAGTTCCTCTTCAAGAAGGGAGACGGCGTGGCGCACATGGCGCACATCGGAGGAGCGTTTGCGGGGCTTGCGGCGGTATGGATTTTGCGGGTGCGACGCGACAACGAAGAGGTCTCCAATGTTCAGGCAGCCCGTGCGGAGATCAAGGATTACTCCTACTTCTCGGCGAACGAACTGGAACCCCTTGTCTCACAACCCACCGAAGATATGCACCTCATCCTAGCCTATTGTGAGCGAGCGACCTCTAGCAGAACCGAGCGAGACCGCACCGAACGCGTTCTTCAACTGCTCAATTATTATTCGCTCCCTCTGATGGACAAGATTGATCCGCAACGCCTTGCTTATGTCCTGCTCTCGGTTCCGGTGCAGGGCGGCGGACTGCCACAGGTCTACTATCTGCGTCTTGCCTCAAGATTGGAACGCGCCCACTCGAATGATCTGGCGTCGCAATTGTATCGCCGGGTATATGATTTGTCGCCCTCCACCCCCGACTCGGAAGCGGCTTTGTTTCGCCTGAGTCAGTTGATGCAAAACGTGTTCGGCAACCGAGATTACGCGATCACAACCTACACCGAGCAACTTCGGCTTTTTCCGCATGGCTCCTTCAGCACTCAGGCGCGGCACGAATTACAGAAATTGCAGGGACAAAGGTGAGAGAGGGTCAGGTGATAGGGATTAGGGAGTAGATTTTTGCTCCGAGCGGAACGGGGCGAGAACTTCAGTCCTGCGGCAAATGCCCCAACTCCACTTTTCAACATATTCTTAGAAATCAAATGCTGAAATTGCCCCTCCCCCAAAAAGCCGGGAGAGGGGAGCAAATGCCCGCTCCTTCTCAGCATTTTTTCTCCTGCTTTTCCCTCTTTTCTTTGCGCCTTTGTGTCATTGCGTGACGCCTCTCAGTATTCGTATTTCCCTAATCCCCTTTCGTTCTGCGTAAGGCGAAACGGGAAATGCAAGCGTGCAGGTCAGTCTTTGTAACCTATTTCTGTTCTCCTGCGTCAGAAAGAGAAACCGCATTGCAAGGGATGCCGATCCTTTGCGCGAAACTATTGATGCGGCAACTCGGTGCAGAAATAAAAACTTATTATCTCTGCAAAAAGAAAAGAGGTCGTGATGCACAATCGTACACAGTGGTTGCCTTATGTCGTGTTACCTTCGATTATCGTGGTAGGAATTATCGCGGCTTGCCTCACGCTGGCGCAGGCGTTGGTGCGCGTGAAAAGCGACTCCGAAATGATCCGCGTGACGGGGTCGGCACGAAAGCCGATTCGCTCCGATTTTATTATTTGGACAGGAAGTGTTTCACGACGCGCCCCCGACATCGCTTCTGCTTACAACGGGGTGACTACCGATCTCGATAAAGTCAAAGCCTATCTCCTTAAAAAAGGAGTGAAGGAAACGGAGATTATTCTGTCGGCAATTTCGACGACAACCCTCTACGAAAAGCAAAAGCGAACGGCAGGCTACAGTGATTCGGAAGCGGTCGGGGAGAACTCAGCCACCTTCCAGAAAATCGAGGGGTATCAGCTCTCCGGTGAAGTTGAGGTGCGGTCAACGGATGTCGGGCTTGTAGATCAACTTTCACGGCAGGTTTCGGAACTGATCAGCTCCGGCATCGCTCTTGAATCAAAGTCGCCGCAGTATCTTTACACCAAACTCAGCAATCTCAAGGTAACGATGCTGGCGGAAGCCGCCAAAGATGCACGAGTTCGTGCTGAGCAGATTGCGGCATCGAGTGGATGTCGAATCGGGGATGTACGGTTTGCGAGAATGGGCATTTTGCAGATCACCCCGATCTATTCAACGGCGGTTTCAGGCGAAGGAATTAACGATACCTCTTCTCTCGACAAGGACATCACCGCGATTGTCACAATGGGCTACGCAATCCGATAACATCAAGTGAAGCGTCCGACCCTCTCCTGAGTCTACGCAGGTGGACTTCGCGCTTTTGGAGCCGGGGAATGAATTCCCCGGACTCTCTTAAGGCTCTTGAAATCCGATTCGCTAAGGGACAAGATAAGCCCCTTGCATAAGGGGGAGGAATAGGA
>JACMPS010000069.1 GCA_014377395.1 Chthonomonadaceae bacterium | reverse complement strand
GTCCCAAAATTGCTGAGTGCCATGATGAACTCACCTTTTGATTGCGTACTCTATGAGTGCGTACTATGGGTCAGTTTACCCCATCAAAGCCGACAACTTCACAGACGGCGAAAGCGTTTGCCCGCATCATATCCGCAGACGCTTCTTTATCGTGCGGTCACAGAGATGAATTGCCCCGAATCGGGACCTACTAAAGAGGTTTTTGCGGAGCAAGAGTGAAGGAGTAGCGGGCAACAAAATAAAGGCGGGCAACCCGCTGGACTTCCTGTGGCGTTACCCCTTGCAATGTCTTCTCAAGAGTGTCGGCGAAGGCAAACCCGCGTCCGAGAGTTTCATACCAACCCACAAGAAAGGCACATTCCTGCGGCTTTTCCCGGCGGTTCATTTCAGTTCCAACCACAAGGGCAACGGCACGGTGCATCTCGTCCTGCGTCGGGGGCGTGTCCATGAGCCGAACAAACTCCTTCTCTATTTTTTGCACAGCGAGTTGCGGCGTGAGATCGTCACGGAAGGTTCCCCACCCCAGAGAAGCGAACAGTCCCTCGGTTTGCGGAAGCAGTGATCTTGCACCCACCTCATAACTGAAGCCCTGCGTATCCCTGACCTCCGAAAAAAGACGTGATCCGTTTCCCCCTCCTAAAATCGTGGCTAAAAGAAGAAACGCCGGATAATCCTTTGAGGAGAGGGAAGGTGCCGGGGTTGCGAGATAAGCGTAGGCTCCCGCTCCCGGCAAAAGTTGCTCTTCCTGAGCGATTAACGGCATGGGAAGCAGTGTTTCCTCAAGGATAAGCGGCTTTTCTGCACGACGCTCGAAGTCGTAGAGGTTGTTGGAGAACGTCTTTGTGACAAGTTCGGGCTTGAAGAAACCCGCCACGGAAATCACGATCCGATCCGCCACATAGTGCTTGCGGAAATAAGCGAGTGCCGCCTGAGTCCTAATTCGCCGTAAGTCCGCGTCCTCCGGCTCTTTTCCCGAAAGTCGTTCCGATAGGATTTTCTCGCCGATTTTGTGCGGATCTTTTTGCTTCGCCTCACGCTCACGCCCGATTTGTTGACGGGCTTTTTCCAGTGCCTCCGCGCTAAAATCCGCATTTTTTAGGGACTCCGACAACAAATAGATCGCCTCTTTGATGTCTCGGTAGCGCGTGTGCAGAGTAAACGCGACAAATTCCCGCGTCTGTAGAAACTCCAGACTTCCCCCCACTCTCCCCACAGACAGGGAAACGAGGTCGGAGGTTCGGTTGAGACTTCCAAAAAACGCCGCCCGTGACACAAGCAGAGAAAGGGCTTTTTCCCGCTCATCATTGCTTACGGGAATACGAACAAAAACCGAAATCGCCAGATCAGGTGCGTCGGGCAAGGTCGTGAGAAGGAGCCGGGTTCCATTTTCGAGTGTGACCTCGGTAGTATTCGCGGGTAGGGGTTGAGTCGTCTCCTCTCTTTTCCGAAAGGTCAGAGAGGCATCACTTTCCATTTCTCGAAAAACAGTTTTTTGTTCAGGTTTTACCCAGTATTCCCTGACGAATTGCGCGATTTCACTTCCAGTAACGGCTGCCGCCCTTGCCTCGATTTCGTCCGTGTTCTCC
>JACMPS010000068.1 GCA_014377395.1 Chthonomonadaceae bacterium | reverse complement strand
TTCGGCATTTCTCGTTTTTGGAATGCAGGTCGGCTTCACGATGCTGGAGGCAGGCTTTTGCCGCTCCCGTGAAACCGTTAATGTCCTCATGGAATGTATTGTAGACACCTGCCTTTGCGGGATTTTATTTTATGCGTGCGGGTATGCGTTTATGTTCGGCAGTGGAAACGGATTTATTGGCAGTGGAGACGGCACCACACACAATTGGTTTTTCCTGCAAAATGTTCCTGCGACCTATGGCTCAACGGGCATTGCATTGCTGGCACACTTTCTGTTTCAGTTTGCTTTTGCCGACACCTGCTCCACGATTACTTCCGGGGCAATGATCGGACGGACCGGATTTGTCGGCGATCTGATTTACTCGCTGGGAGTTTCCGGGTTTATCTATCCGATCATCGGTCACTGGTGCTGGGGGCCCGACGGATTTCTCGCGCTCATGGGGTCTGCGGGTCACTTTCTGCCGAGCATTGGAACGAGTTTTCATGACTTCGCGGGTTCGACAGTGGTTCATACTGTGGGTGGGTTTATTGCGCTGGCGGGTGCGATCATTCTCGGACCACGATTGGGACGCCGCTTTAAGCGAGACGGCGGGGGTCCTATGCTTCCGCATGATCTCGTGATTGCGGCGACGGGCGGGCTGATTCTCTGGTTTGGGTGGTACGGCTTTAACCCCGGTTCTACGCTTTCGGCAATGGACTTTCAAGGCATCGGGCGTGTTGCCACGAACACCACACTGGCGGCTTGTACAGGCGGGCTTGCGGCGATGTTCTATGGCTATCCACAAACGAAAAAGTGGGACCTCGGCTTCACCGTCAACGGCTTTCTAGCGGGGCTTGTCGCTATTACCTGTCCTTGCTACTGGGTTTCTCCTACGGGTGCTCTTGCAATCGGTGCAGTCGCGGGCATCCTCGTAATCGTAGGCATCAATTTGCTGGAATGGTTTCGCATTGATGATCCGATTGGGGCGGTTCCCGTACACGGATTATGCGGAATATGGGGTACGATTTCATTAGGGCTTTTCGCAACCGGACAGTATGGGGCGGCAGGTGCTTTCGGGAGTGATACTTCCACCGTTCTCAAAGGGCTTTTCTATGGGGGCGGAACACAAGTTCTGACCGCACAGATCATTGGAAGCGCGATTATCACGGCTTCGACATTCAGCATCGCACTCGGCTTGATGTGGGCGGTGAACCTGACCGGAACCCTGCGCGTCTCTCGTGAAGGTGAACTCGAAGGTCTCGACGTACACGAGCATGGGATTCCCGCCTATCCTGAGTACGCGCTGATTCCTTCCGCCGTACCGCACGGGGCTTCCGAAACCCATGCCTCGGATGTGGATCGCCGCACCCCTATTGTCTAAAGGAGACAGAAAATGATTAAAGTCGAAGCGTTGATTCGACCGCAAAAGTTCGATGAGGTGAAAGCCGCGTTGACGGAAATTGGCATCAAGGGGATCACTGTGACCGAGGTGCGTGGTTCGGGCAAACAAAAAGGCTACACGCAACATTATCGGGGTGCGGAGTACGTCGTCAACTTGATTCAGAAGGTAAAACTCGAAATCGTGGTTCACGACAACGAGGCACAACAGGTGGTGGACACAATCACCAAATACGCACAAACCGGCGAAATCGGAGACGGAAAAATCTTTCTCACGCAGGTCATGGACGTGATTCGTATTCGCACGGGCGAGACCGGCGAAACGGCGATTGACTGAGAGAAAATAACTCCTACAAAAGCGCGGCAACTCCTTTACAGAGTTGCCGCGCTTTTTTGCTAACCTGAAACTACAGTTTTTACGCTTAGAGATTAGGAGGAAGAATTGGCTTCCATGATTCTATTTCGGGATACAAAAGGGCAGGGTCTCCGAGAGTTCGTGAGCAAACCGATAATATTTGCGGCTATCCGCCTCCAGAAACCGGGACTGTGGGGACACGAGACGGGCGAATTTTCTTCCTGATGTATCCTGACCCAGGGTCAAAAAGGGGTATGTCGTATTTGCTTTATTCGAGGGATTAGGCCTCACTTTCGTATAGAGCGTGGGTTCCAATAATTCCACTTCTTCAATGTTTTGAGGAAGTCTTTTTCTATATTGCCCCAGATTATGATGAATATGTCCCAGAAGCGGATGATTTTTGATATCCGTCAGAGGCTTGTGCGTGTTGAAAATTTTCTCGTAAAGCCCCATTGCCCCTTCCAAAATAAGTGCCGACTTGAGAGCAAGTTCCGCTGATTTCATCGAAGACGCAATCGAAGCGGGGAATCGCTTTTCGTTTTGCAGAAAGAGGCTGTCTTCGAGTAGCGGTATTCCACACGCTCATCTTACGTAAGGGAATAGAATCTACCACCCAACTGTATTGGAACAAAAAGAGACACAGAAAAATACGGAGAGGCAAAGACTTCACGTAAAGACACAAAGGCGCAAAGAAAAGAGAGAAAAGCAGAGAAGAAACGGGCATTTGTATCTGCTCCCCTCTCCCGGATTTTGGGGGAGGGTGAGTGGATAGAATCAGGGTGGGGGCAAATGAGTAAATCTTAATCTCGATACTTAACGCTGAACACTCAAGCCCCTTCTCGATGTCTCTAACAAAGTGCGTAAGGTGAGATACTAAAATCAATATCGGCGAACGGTTCTATCTTCCAATGTTTTCATGAAAGAAACAATAGCGAGGAATAGGCGATGTCAGCGGCTTTTCCAGAGCAAACACCTTTTGGAATTTCAGATGATATGTTTTGATTGCAATCCTATGAAATTGGATCGCATCCCACAATCACGATGCTTGAGAAAAAAATCAGTGCGGAAAGGACATATACTGTTGCGTGTGCGTCACCATTCCAAAAACACCCCACAGCGTCGGTACGACATAATCGCCAAGTATCAGCCCTAAGAAAAAAGGAAGATAAGCGCGAAACGCCCGTATTCCGCCATACCGCAGGGTTAGCCATTTCGCAAGCCACGCAAGGAAAAACGGAAACCACATATAATCCATGCTGTTTGTGGTGGCGAGGGCGTAACCGAGCGGATGCAGAGGCCACCCCGCGAACCGCAAGCGCAAAGCCGTCAGCACAAAAACAAGGCACATTCCAAAGCCCGCGCCCAGTAATCCCGCAAAATCTTGCTTTGTGGGAGAGGCGATCATCGCTTCCGCCATTCGAGCGGCGGCGGGCGCGCCCCCCATGAGTGCCGGACGTACCTTTGCGCTCGAGGCTCCAAACGAGTAATAAATGTGCAGGTGCGCCCAGAACGCGCAAAAAATACCGAAAATTGCCGCCCAAACGAGTGGAGTCAGAAAAGAGTGAGCCGAAATGTTTGCGCTCTGCCCCATTTTCAGGCTTTGCGAAGCCTGCGGCAACGGATTGTCGCGCATATCTCCCGTCCACGAAGTGTACCCGTGCAACACCGTCAGGCTTTGCGGCGTGAGGTGATTGGCTCCGAAAGCATCGGTAGTAAATGCCGTGACAGACCACTGCGGCGACCACGCCCACCCCGCCCCCGCTTCGGAAACGATCCGCGCCAGCGTGATCGAAACGCAAAGATAAACTGCCACAAAGAGAATTGCCAATCGGGGAGCCAACCCCGCCGCCACCAGAAATCCAACCAGAAATGAAAGACCGATTGCCCCACCGAGAATGGCAAGCCGGTAGGACATCAACTCATCACGATCCTTCCCGGTAGGGCGTCGCACCTCCTGAAACGCCTTCCAGATCGCTTTTCTTGCCATCCAGACAGAGAAAAAAGCAACGCCGAGAAACGCACCCATTGACTGTTCACGAATATAGGGCGCACGATTTGCGGTTCCCCCGCCTCCCGCATCTGAAAAACCAAGCATCGCAGTCGCCACATTCGCCAACTTGACCCCCACATAGCAAAACCAGCACGAAAACGAAATGTCGAGCGACAGCACATAAGCGATTCCGATCACAAAAGGATAAAAAGCAATCGCCACCATGCCCGCCTGGTTCCACGGAAACGTGGTGAGATAAGTGTCAATACGGTTAGGCCCGATAGGCTTGAGGGGAAGGGAAGGAAAAGAGGGATAGAGATAACCGATATAGTTGACGCTCTCCAGAAGCCCTGCCACGATAAACCCGATCCACATGGCACGACTTTTCCAGAAGGGGCCGTTCTCCTGCGTCATCTCAAGCGGCAACGGAACGAGAGGAAACGCAAGTCGCTCCTCCTCCACCCATTGCCGCCGCAACAACGTCATCACACACAGCAATACCCAGAAAATCGCAAAGATAAACGCACTCCATGCAAGGACGGGAACAAGCCAACCCATCAGATTTTGCTGAGTATAAAGAGTGGAGTTTCCCCGAAAAAACCCTTTCAGTACCGCAGGATCACGCGGGGAAAGCCAGGGTGCAATGTGAGGCCAGAGTTTATCTTTCCAGCGATTGCTGTCACTCGCGTAGTAAAAGGGGGAAGCCATCTGATTGACGAGGATTTGTACAAAGCCATACCCGGCGGCGCAGGTGCCGAGACACAACATTCCATACAGCAAAAGCATTTCCGACTGAATTAAAGCGAAGCGTTTTGCAAGTTTGAGGCAGAGCAAATTACCGAGCGCGAGAATGAAAAGAAAGACGACTGGCCCCCGCAAAAGGGAGGTTTGTGTCCAGATGAGGGCTTGCACGACAACATACGCATAAGTCCCGAAAAAGGCGTTGAAAGCAATCAGAAGCGTTCCGAGCAGAAATACGCGCCCCCGGTATGGTCGCTGAAGAGGTGCCGAACCCGGTGGGGGGAAAAGAGGTTGCCCCTCGCTTTCAGGGGGCTGTGACAGGGCTTTACGTCGGATCAATCTCTTTTACTTTCCGTCCTCCGCATTGCGTCCGGCAGGACGCCTCCACCGAAGGTGCTTAGCGCAAGGATAAACTAGACCGTCGAAATCCGTCAAACCATCGACGGCAAAATCATTGCCATCTCAAGAGAGACCACTTTGCCATCGCTTTGCCCAACAAACTTCATACTCTCGCTTTGCCTCTTTGTCCTTTGGCATGAGCGATAAGACCTGTTCCCACTCCAGAATTGCCCTTGAAAGTTTGGCGTGGGATCTGCACCAACGGGCAAGTTGGCGATGTTTCTCCGGGTCGGCGGTACGATTTGTGCCGGCAAGCGTCAGAAGACGATTGTATTCAGTTGCGGTAGAACGAATCGCATCTCCCTCTGCGATAATTTGCCTTCCTCGCTCCACTTGCCCTCTCCGAACCAATAATTGTCCCAGTCGTGAGGCAAGTGCGGGAGTAAGCGGCTTTTTTGTGTAGGCGGCTTCCCATTGTGTTAATGCCGCCGCTTCATCGCCCAAACCCCCATAAATTTTGCCGAGCAGCAACTGAGCATCTGCGTTTGCCGGAGCAAGTTGTTGATACCGTAGCGTCACTTCGAGACCTCGTTGTAACTCGGCGTTTTTTTCTCCACCGGGACGATTGAGAGCGCGTTCCACGATTGCTTCCGCCTGCGCTCCCAGAAGAGAAACATCGGCGGGAGAAAGAGCCACTAACTTTTCAATGGGTTCAAGTGCCCTATCGTAATTGCGTTGTTGCATTCGATTGCGAAACAGAAGAAGAGAGATGGATAAATCACCGGGTCTAGCGCGGTCGGCTTCCAGCAGTTGACTTTCCGCTCCTTTGAGTGCTCCGATCTGATCGTCGAGAAGTGCCAGCGCAAGGTGCGGTTCTGCGGATTGTGGGGCGAGGCGCAGGGCGGTTTCGACATGAGCGCGACACTCTTTCTGCCACCCCAGTTGCGCCTCGATTACGGCAAGCCGCAAGATTGCTTCCAGATTGTTCGGTGTGGCTTCGAGAGTGCGCCGTGCGTTCACCAATGCCCGATCTATCCAGCCCGCTTCTTGAAACAGTCCCGTCAAGGTGGAGGTCAAAGTCGCATTCTGCACTGCGCTTCCGTCCGGAAACGCCGTCTTTTCAATCTCCACTAGAGTTCTTCCGGCTTCCGCGGTGTTCCCCTGCACAAGCAAAGTGTGAGCGGCATCCAGACGGACACTGATCTCTTGAGGAGACGCTGTTTTTAAGAGGTCGGTTGCCTGATGAACCTCTGATTGTTGGGCTTGTACCTCACGAAGACGGGCTTCCTGAACCGTGTTTTCCTGCTGAATCTGTTGCGCCTTTGTCCACTGATGCCGTTGCCAGGGTAACGTCAGTAGGAAAACGCCTCCAACGATCAAAAGCGTCAAAAACAAGATTCGCGAACGGCGATCACTGGCAAACGACATGGTGAATCCTCCGGGTTTCGGTGAGGAGAGTGTACCTTGAGATCGTCTTGAAGTCGTTTCCTCTGCAAAACGATTCCGAACGAATGGCACAGGACGTAGCAAGACGGGAACGACACTTTGTGTGTCGTTCCCGTGCTTTGTCTTTTTGGAGAAAGGAGGCTCTCGTTCGCTATTTCGTTGAGGTAGCCGCACCGGGACGGGAACCGCCCCCGTAGGCTTTCTTCATCGAATCTTGCGGGATAGCAGATTCCCCTTTTGCAGGAGTGGTTGCCTCTTTGGAGGCACAACCCGAAAGGACAATACCAAACATTCCGAGAAGAAGAACAGCAATTCCCCCTCGAAGGCAAAGTGAGCGTGACATAAGGGCGTTTCTCCTGATTCTACTTAACGCCGAAATATTTGCTCAGCGTCGCTCGGCTTTGCAGGAATTTGGCGTGACCATCCGCATAGCCGACATTGTTTCCAGATCCGTGGAAGGAACAGGAGTCCATTTTTTGAGTAAATTCATTGACGCGCATCGTTTCACTCCAATAATGGTTGCCGTCTACTGCGATACAGTCGGGACCTTTGGGATAAGCGAGGCGCTGAATGGCCCCGGTACGCCGGATGTCGTTTTCGGGCGCGTTTGCGTTTTCGGCATCCACCCAATCCTGATAGCCACTCCATCCACTGAGAGGAGCCACCATGTCGGCGACGAGGAAGGTTTCGGTAGGCTTATCCATCGCCGCAAGCCCTTGCTTGCCATCAAGTGCGGTGAGGGGTTCGCTGGTTCCATAGCTGAGCTTGGTCTTCAGCAAAGCAGGGGTGAACCCGATCAAGGTATTGTCGAAATTAAACCAGCCACCGAATGCTTGCTGAACGGTAACGCCGCGTGCATCGCTGGGGCAGGAGTAAACGCCCGTATTTTTGACGTAGGGGAAAATCGCGTTGACCCACAGCGTTGTGCCATTGTTCTTCGGATTTCCCGATCCACCCGACCAGTTCACGTCCCACTTCCACTGTGGAAAGGACTCATCGTAATCCTGCGCGTACATCGTCCAGCCCAACGTCAATTGCTTGATGTTGGAGAGGCAGGAGGTCTGTCGGGCTTTTGCTCGCGCCTGAGCAAAAACAGGAAAGAGAATAGCTGCCAGAATTGCAATAATTGCAATAACAACAAGCAATTCGATCAGGGTAAAGCCTTCTTGCTTCACATGAGATTTTCTCATTATAACTCACTTCTGCGGCATATTTTAAGATAAAGAAGTCAGCCGCGTGACAACACTGAATAAACCTACTTGCTTCGTTTTTCGGTAGCACCACACTAAACGGTGAAATCATTTTGCCTTGAAAATGACCCAAACGGAGTCTCCTTTTAAGCCAATTCAGGATCAAACA
>JACMPS010000067.1 GCA_014377395.1 Chthonomonadaceae bacterium | reverse complement strand
TTTGCTAAAGGGAGGTCGGAAATTCCCCTTCCCTACGCAAAAACCACCTGTGCATCGGGAAGGGAAAGCCCTCTGGCTTGAGAGACTTACTTGCGGCGGCGCAACACAAACGCCGCTCCACCGAGCATCCCGAAGACCAGTGCGAAGGTTCCGGGTTCGGGGACTTCCTGTATCCGAATGACCGAGCCGAAGCCGGGAGCCACCGAATTGTTGGTGACGTAAAAGGCATGATCCGCCCCGATAGCCAGTCCACCGGGGAAAGACAAGCCGTTGTAGAGCAACGTTGACACGCCCGTCAGCGGATTGATCTTCAGCAATTGACCGGGCCCCGGGCCCGTTGCCCCCGTAAGACCATTTGTGTCGAGTTGAAGAGCGTACAGATTGCCCTCGAAATACTCCACGTCCATCAGATTCGTGAAGCCATTAAGTCGTCCCGTGATCACTCCGTTTTTGATCATCGTGATATGTTCGCCGCCTACCGTGAAAGGATAACCGCCGAGTTCAGAGACGTAGAGAGTGCCGTCGGGTCCCTCAACAATGGAGGTTGGCACAGCCTGATAAGTGGGGCCTCCTGTTGCCGGATTGTTGGGATTGAAGGTCAGGTTAGGGTAATTAGGCAGTTTGACGTGACTTATCACCTGATTGGCGCTGTTCGTGATCGCAACGAAATTGCCCCCGGCGTCCACCACCGCAACGCCCCCGCCCTTTAACGCTGTCAGCCCGTAGGGATTGCTCTCCGGGCGTCCCGTCTGCGTGGGACCTTGAAGATTATTCGCTTTCGCGTAAGCCGTAATGTCGGCTACGCTTGTAAAAGAGTTTGTGCCGAAGTCGAACTGCACGACGGTTCCCAATTGTGCCGCCTTTGTTGCACCCGCTGCGATCAAGCCGCCGCGCTGATCAAACTCACCGCCAAAGTTGATCACGCCGTAAGCCGTCCCGTTCGGAGCAAACGTGATCCCCGTCAGCCCGCCCGATCCGCCGCCCGGTGCGCCATTTGCACGGTCCGCCACCGAAGGCAAATTGTTGATCAGTCGAGTCTGGCTTCCGTTAAGCCAGCGAGAAAGACCGCCCGTCTCGCCATAGGAAACGGTGACTCCGGCACCATCCTCAAAGGAGGGTCCGAAACCGCCCACGCCTGCCTCGGTAACGTAAAGGCTACCGTCCGGGGCAAACGCCAATCCACGCGGATTGCTAAGCCCCGACATAATTGTTTGGACGCTGAAACTTTGCGCCCCGGCAAGGGTTGCCGTGCCTGCCGCTGTCAGTGCGGCAAGGGTGAGTGTCATCATGATCTGTCTGTTCATTCAGATTGCTCCTCTATTCCCGTAGGAAAACTATTCCGTCAGGGCTGATTCATCCTCAAAGGCTACCTCTCTGGTGATCCAGTCCCTGTAAACTCTCTCAGGTGCAAGAACTATGCCAGTTCGCTTCCGGCATTCGCGCTTGAACAGGGCAAAAAAACTTCATCTCGAAAGCGGAAACAATCGGGAAATAAAGAGCCGTTATAATAAAATGACAGAAGGAAACAACGACCCCGTTTCTTTCTCCTCAGGCATGGTAGCCTTTCCCTCTGGCGATGTCGCCGCAGAAGCAAATTTCATCTTAATTTCCTGACCGTCTTTCACAACACCTTTTAATTGCGAAAACCGTCCTTCTGATCCGACAAACGCCTAATGAACCATTTACTCAACGACAACCTGCCCGACAACGCCCATGACATCTC
Organism: Chthonomonadaceae bacterium; assembly: GCA_014377395.1. Taxonomy (GTDB): domain Bacteria; phylum Armatimonadota; class Chthonomonadetes; order Chthonomonadales; family Chthonomonadaceae; genus JACMPS01. The sequence continues at coordinate 1,884 of JACMPS010000067.1, read as the reverse complement.
TGAGCCACAGACAACCGTGAGCGAAACCCGCACCGAATATCTTCTCCGAACCGGACGCGCAAAGCCTCGCTTTTTACAGGGGGTTTTCCCGTGCGTCGGCTATGGGATTTATGAAAGTGTGCCGCTTAACGATGCTCTCTCCTATGTCGTGCCGCAAAACCATGTCGCCCGAATACAATACTTTCGTGCCGGCAATCCCTCCGAAGACCTGATCTACCTCACCCTTAACATTGACGGAAAACCTGCTCGCTTTTTTCCTGTGGGACCCAAATCCGACCTGCACGTTCCGCTTGCAATCATCGAACCCCATCCCCCCGGCACACGCATCGAGATCGCGTTTGCGGCTCCGCGTGGAATGACCGGAACCGTTATCGTGGATGTAGGCTTGACCGAAGAAGCCGACAAAGAGAAAGTCTGACCCTCCACTATGGCGACAAAAACTCACTGCCCGTACTGCGCCATGCAGTGCGGAATGAACCTCATCACCCCCAAAGCGGACGATCTTAACAGGACATTACAGGTCGCCGCCAACAAGGATTTCCCCACTAACAAAGGGGGACTCTGCACAAAGGGCTGGACGGCAACCGATCTGCTGAATCACCCCGAACGCCTCACCATGCCCCTGATTCGGGAAACTCGCGAAGACGCTTTTCGTCCTGCAACCTGGGACGAAGCCTACTCGCGCATTGTCCGTGAGTTTGCGAAAGCGCAAGCCTCTCATGGGAACGATGCCGTCGGCGTGTTTGGTGGCGGCGGCTTAACAAACGAAAAGGCGTATCTGCTCGGCAAGTTCGCCCGTGTTGCCCTCAAGACCTCAATGATTGACTACAATGGGCGATTTTGTATGTCCTCGGCGGCGGCGGCAAACAACAAAGCCTTTGGGATTGACAGGGGGCTTCCCTTTCCTCTCGAAGACATTCCCGGCGCCGAAACGATCCTGCTGATTGGCTCCAACGCCGCCGAGACCATGCCGCCGATCATGCAATACTTCGACGCGCAACGCGAACGCGGCGGAAATCTCATCGTCGTGGATCCTCGCAAAACGCCCACCGCCGCCAACGCCACGCTCCATTTGCAAATCACGCCGGGAACCGACATCGCCCTTGCAAACGGTCTTCTTTACATTGCTTTGCAGGACGGGTTTCTTGATCACGATTATATTGCGGCACGGACAAACGGCTTTGATTCGGTGCGCCGCGCCGTCGCTTCCTACTGGCCCGACCGGGTGGAACGCATCACGGGAATTCCGGTGAAAGACCTGAACCGCGCCGCCCGAATGATCGGCGAATCCGCCTCCGCAATGGCGATCACGGCACGGGGGGCGGAGCAACACAGCAAGGGCGTGAACACGGTTCTCGCGTTCATTAACCTCATGCTGGCACTCGGCAAAGTGGGCACACCGAACAGTGGCTACGGGTGCCTGACGGGGCAGGGGAACGGACAGGGCGGGCGCGAACACGGGCAGAAAGCCGACCAACTCCCTGGCTATCGCCTTATTGCAAACCCGGAACATCGCGCACAAATCGCGAAAATTTGGGAGATTTCGCCGGAGGATTTGCCGAAACCCGGCGTCTCCGCCTACGAACTTCTCGACATAATGGGTCTTGAAAACGGCGTCAAAGCCCTCTTTGTCGTCGGTTCCAATGTGGCGGTTTCCGCTCCCCGCGCAGGTCACATCCGAGAGAGACTCAACGCGCTCGATTTCCTTGTCGTCTCTGATTTCTTTCTTTCGGAGACGGCGGAACTCGCTCACGTCGTCCTTCCCACCACGCAGTTTGCGGAGGAAACCGGGACAATGACAAACCTCGAAGGGCGTGTGCTTTTGCGTGAAAGAGCGATAGAAGCACCGGAGGGCGTGAGGAGCGACCTCACCATTCTGGCTGA
>JACMPS010000066.1 GCA_014377395.1 Chthonomonadaceae bacterium | reverse complement strand
TTCACAAAATCCCGTGAGCCAAGAGCCTCAAACCGATCCGCCCAGACATAAACGAGTTGTTCTATCTTTTCAACAGGTTGCGTGGCGAGTTCGGCGTCGGCTTGCGGGGTGTAGCAAACCACCTCACAAATGCCCTGCGCGGGTCTCACCGGGTAAATCTCGCTCGCTTCGAGAGAAGGTTCCGGCGGGTGTTCTCGTAACGACGGAAACTTGTTCTCAAAGACGACAATCTCATAATCGGGTGCGGGAATCTCGGTGGGAAAGCCGCCCGGTTTCGTCGGTGCAAGCGGGTTGTAGTCGGGTGGTGGGAAAAAGGTTCGGTCTTGCCGATGCGTTGCGGTAATCACCCATTCATCGAGTGTAGGATTCCAGCGGAGTTCAGACATTTAGGGTCGCCCTCACTTCTGGGCTTTCCGCTTGAGCCTTGTCTTTGTGTGGAGTGTGTCCGCCGTCCACTTTATCGGGGTCTACGGACTCAAACGCAAGCGTCTGGCTCTGAGTCGCGGTTTTCGGGAAATGGTAATAGTGGAGGATGCGCCCGTCCTCTTTGGTAATCGTTTTTTGCTCGTTCTCCATTGTCGCCTTCTTCCCGGAACTTCGGGGTAGTTTCGTGTTTCGGCGGCTATCGCCTCTATGCGAAAAGTATACCCGCAATCCTTTCTCCCACGAAAAAGACAAGGGAAGTGTTAAGGATTAAGGGTTGAGATGAAGATTTTCTCGCTTTGCCCTTAGAATGCATCCGGAGAATGAATTCCCCGGATGCAAAAGCGCAAGGGGTGTGTCCGAGTTTTGTCCAATTCAGGGCGGTACACCTCCGAGCGCGGAATTTATTCCTGCGGCAAACGGCACCAACTTCTACTTTCATTGCTTTCTAAGCCCCAACTTGCATCCGATCATAAACGGGCGTGGCAAGCGACGCCCCAACGGTTAGGACAGGGCGCAGAGAGCGACGCCCCCACAAGGTTCGCCCTATTCCCTTGCACGAGGGGAGGAAGTTGATACTTCCACGTTTGATCTCATCCCCCTCTTAAAAATGGCAAACAAAAAGAGCGTTCCCTCCACATCAGCAGAGGCAACGCTCGATTATAGAAGCAAACGGGTTTTACTTTTTGCGGCTGAGGGCGTGTCGCAACTTGCCCCACAGTGGAGTCGTCACGATGTCATCGAACAGCGAGTAAAAGACAGGCGTTGCCAGAAGGGTCAGCAAAAGCGAAAGCGACTGACCGCCTATCACAACAAAGCCAATGTTGCGGTTTGTCGAGGCTCCGGTTCCACTCGAAAGCACGAGCGGGATCATTCCCACCACAAACGCAACCGTCGTCATCAGAATAGGACGCAGACGATCCCGGTTTGCTGCGATAATGGCGTCGTAGCGGTTCATGCCCCGCGCCCGCAGTTGGTTCATATGATCCACCTGCAAGATACCGTTTTTCTTGACTACGCCGAAGAGAACAAGGATTCCCAGCATCGAGAAGATGTTGAGTGATACCCCGAACGGCGCAAAGATCAAGATCGAAAGCAACGCAAACGGGATCGTGAGCGGAAGCGCGATCAGAATGGTGATCGGGTGAATCCAACTCTCGAACTGCGCCGCCAGGATCAGGTACATAAAGATCAGTGAAAGCGCGAATGCCGCCATAAATGCGATAAACGACTTTCCCTGTTCCTTCGAGATTCCCGTCGTTCCCGATGAGTAGCCGGGAGGCAGGTTCAGCGTCTTTGTCAGTTTGTCCATGTCCGTCAACACCGTTTGAGCTGAGCCGCCCGTTCTCACGTTTGCGGTCAAAGTCACCTGTCGTTGACGATTCAGGCGCACGATTTGAGAGGGACCCGTGCCTTCCACAAAGGTAACAAGTTGCGTCAAGGGAACGCTTGCACCCGGTGTCGCCGTCGAAGGAACCGTCATCAACGAAATAATCGAGGGGTCAGTACGGTAATCCTTATCGGAGCGAATATGTACCTCATAAGTCTCGCCTCCCTCAGTGAAGTCGGAAACTTTTGAGCCACCCACCAGCAATCTCAACGTATTGGAAATATCCGAAACGGACACACCGAGTTCGGCGGCACGCTGGCGATCAATCCGCACACCGAGTTCCGGCTGACCGAGAACAAGGGTCGAGTCGGGGTCTACCAGGTTCGGAATTTTCCTCATTCCTGCAAGCATCTGAGTGGTGAGTTCGGACAATTTATTCAGATCAGGACCTGCAATGAAGAAGTTGATCGTGGATTGACCACCTCCGCCGGAAAAGGCGGGAACCGCCCCCACGCTCGTTCGGAGATTGCCGTAGTGAGGCAAAACGTTGTCGCGAACGGCTTGCATCGCCTTTTGCTGTGAAAACCCGTTGCGCTCTTCGATAGGCTTCATCTTGACGTAAATGGCGGCGACGTTGCGAGTTTTCTGGTCACTGTCTCCGATTTTGACGACCGTATAATCCGTGCCGGGGACATTGTCCTGTACGTCTTTTGCCACACGCGAAGCAAGGGCGTTTGTGGCATCAAGGCTGGTTCCTTCAGGGGCGCGAAGCGAAACCTGGTACTGGCTTTCGTCGTCATCCGGGAGGAAGTTTTTGGGAACCGCCATTCCAATGGGGACGATAGAAATAATCGCCAGAATCGAGAGCAGAACGATTGCCCAACGGTGCTTCATAGACCACTTAAGCAACGTTGTGTAAACAGAATCAATGATGCGGAAAAAGCCCTTTGTTTTCGAGCCTTCGCTGTGAATGTCGTGACCGTCTCCCGTCGTCGAGATCGGAATTCCCTCGGTTGCGGGTTCGACGCCGGTATTCTCTTCGCGGGGCTTATGTTTCAGCCAGCGTGAGGCAAGCATCGGGGTCAGGGTGAACGAGACGATGAGCGAAATGAAAATCGCAAACGCCATTGTCAGCCCGAACGAATTCATAAATCGTCCGACAATCCCCGTCATAAACGCAACGGGAAGAAAGACCGCAATGAGGGAAAGCGTGGTCGCAAGCACCGCAAGTCCGATTTCGCGGGTGCCTTCGATTGCCGCCTCAAAGGGGTTCATTCCCTTTTCTTCGATAAACCGATAGATGTTTTCCAGCACGACAATCGCGTCATCAATCACGATTCCAACGGAAAGTGTCAATGCGAGAAGGGTCAAGCCGTTCAGCGTAAAGCCCATGTAATTCATCAGGGCATACGTGGAGACAATGGAAGTCGGGATCGCAATCGCGGAAATAATTGTGGTGCGGAAGTTCCACAGAAAGAGCAAAACGACTCCGGCGGCAAGCAAAGAGCCAACCGTAAGATGCTCCTGAACCGCGTGAGTGGAAGCTTTGATAAACTCGGACTGGTCACGAGCAATGCGGAGTTTGTAACCGGAAGGAAGTTCTTTTTCGATGTCTTTCAAGCGGAGTTTGAGTTTGTCCACCACCGCAACCGTATTTTGACCGGATTGCTTGCGGATCGTCATCAGGACGGTTGACTTTCCACCGAGAGAAGCAACGGAAGTCGCCTCCTCCATGCCGTCTTCGACGGTTCCCACGTCTTTGACTTTGATCGTGGTACCGTCTTTTTGTGCAACGGTAATTTCGCCAAACTCGGCGGCAGTTCCGACACGCCCGTAGGTTCGCAGGGTGAGATCACGGGAGGTTTGTTCGACACGTCCACCGGGAACCTGCAAGTTCTGGGAGGTGAGAGCGCGTTGCACATCGAGTGCATTGACGCCACGCGATTGAAGGCGTTGGGGATCGAGCAAAAGATTGATCTGTCGCTTACGCCCTCCAAGAATGCGCACCTGCCCCACACCGGAAATACTTTCCAGTTTGCGGCGCAACACCTTGTCCACGTACTCGGTTGTGGCTCTCAGGTCGTTTCCCCCGGTCAGCGTAACTTCGAGAACAGGAGCAGAGTCGGTTTCCACTTTGTCAATCGCAGGAGGTTTGACATCGGTAGGAAGGTCTTTGAGGACGGCACTGACTTTGTCGCGTACCTCTTGAGCCGCCACATTGACATCTTTTTCGAGAACGAATGTCACGGCGACAATACCGAAGCCTTCGTAGCAGGAAGACTGAAGCGTGTCAATGCCGGAAATCGTGTTGACGGCTTCCTCGACTTTATCCACGACTTCCGTTTCGATGTTTTCAGGTGAGGCTCCGTCTTGTTGCAAAACAATCGAGACCGTCGGGAAGTCTACTTTAGGAAATCGGTCTACGCCGAGCTGAAAGTAACTGAACAGCCCAACCACCGACAGTGCCAGCACGATCACCGTTGCAAAGACGGGACGCCGGACACAGATTTCTGCTAACCACTGCATAACGGATTCTCCTTCCAAAGCGACTCCCTTGCAGAGTTTTAAGGACACTGCAGGAGATACTTCGGATAATCAAACTATTCGGTACGGAAGCATTTTCCGGGGAAGGCCCGAAGACGCAACTCAATACTGTTATTATACTCAGATTCAAGTCAAAAACGGTAGAAAATGTGGCGGTTGACAAAAGAGTATTCTTTCCGTCTACGACTCGTACCTTTCTAAAATTTCAATTGGCTCATTTTGATTTGCCCCGTTCCCTTTTTTCTTCACACAGAAAAAATTCCGACCTTCCCTGTTTAGTGAGAAAGGCGGAACAAAAGGCATCTAATCCCTTATAGAGAAGGAGTTTAAACAGGGCATAAGGAAGTCATGAACCCTTGCTCTTTTCACCTGACGCAAGCGCAAGCCTGCGAACTTCAATCGGCTTATCTGTGTGATCAGAACCCACAGACGAAAACTCGCTTTCAGGCGGTTCGTCTTTACGAAACAGGCGACTGTTCCCACCAAAGCGAAGACATCTGCGCCTGTAGTCCCCGCAGTCTTCTGCGAGGGTGTCAGAGCTATCGTGACAGAGGCATCACCGCTCTGTGCGATGGGCGCATCGGCGGAAACCGAGCGCGTCTCACCCCCCAACAGATCGAAGCGGTTCGGAACCAACTTCACACCTACACCCCCGCTCAACTCTCAGGACAGGCAGATTGCGGGGGCGAAGGGCTCTTGCTGGACGCTTGCCGATCTTGCCGTTCTGCTGAAGCGTGACTATGCGGTGACTTACCGCGATTTGCTCGCGAAATGCAGTTTTTCGTATCAGCGTCCTGCCAAGCAATACAAGTCACATTCCGAAGCAAAACTCAGAGAATTTGAGGAAACCCTCGAAAAAAATCGTTGGTCTTGCTCAAAACGCCCCGAAGACGGTGATCCCCGCCGAAGACGAAGCCTCTCTTTATCTGCAAGCCAGCCTGAGGCGGGTGTGGGCTCCAACCGGGCAAACTCCCGTCCATCCGGGGCGGCGGCAGGGCGAAGCGATCACGTTGCGCTCCGATTTAATGAAGGGAGAGGTCACCGCAGTGTTTCTGAACCGAGTGTTGCTGAGGTACCCCGGCAAACCGATTTTGCTGTTGTGGGATCGGGCGACCCCGCAGGAACATGTCTGGAAAGCGACGCAGGAGGCAGTGAGCCACAACCACACTCACTCCCACCTCGCCGACTTAGCCGATGCATTTGAGACCTCTCTGAGGACGACGAAGTTTCCGGGTTCGCTTTTCAGTAAGCACGCATACCACGAAATCGCTGTCAGGTCTAAATGATTTCTCTATAAGGTCATGATCCCTTCCCCTAAACCTGTTTGCGGCGGCTACGTTTTCTCTTGAGAAGAGAGGCGGCAGGAAACAAAGCCCCGATTACCACAGTCATGATTGCACCAGGAGCCGGGACTACCCGCACGGAGAAGGAAGTTGTTCTCAGAATATTGACTGAGTCGATCCCCCCCCCTCCCTTGAGAGTAAAGTCTCCCGTGTAAGTTCCCAATGCCATCGTTGGGTCTACATCCACCGCGAAAAGCGAGAAATTACCTGTGCTTATCCCCGGATCGAGAAAAGCCGGAGCATTCTCAAAGAAAAGATTGTCCCGCAAGGTCAGACCAGGCACATTCAGGATATTGGCGACATCGTTGAGATAAACCCTTCCGGCACCGGAATTGGTGATTTCTCCCTTAAAAGTAATGGTGGAACCGGGAACTCCGCTTCCGGTCAAAATGTTCATTGTGACCTGGGCATGGGCATGGTTCGCTCCCATCAAAAAGAAGAGTGAGGCAACCGTCGAAGTCACACCGATAGAGGCTCGTAGCGTCATTCTTTGCGTCATTTTATTTTTCTCTGTGTTCTTTTTCTTTAATCCGGTTCTTTGATCGTGTTGGGAGAGTGTGCAGAGGCAAAACTGCCTCTGCACACTCCCTTATTTTGCCAAAGGTCGGATTGGTTTTTTAGCCGTTGGTAACTGTCGCGCTGGTGCAGTCGCCGTAGTCGGGCAAAGGAACGTAGTAAGCAGTTGCTTTGTTCCATTTCGCCGGGAGTTGCACCCGGAAAAACCCCTGATTGTTCACGTTTCCGATGATCTCCTGAGTTTTTCCCGTTGCGTCTATCACCGTAATGATGACTTTACCACCCGGTACTTCCTTACCGTCACTTGTCGTGATGATCACGCCGCTGGCTCCATCGGCGTTTGCATTGAAAGAACGGAACTCGGTTTTGCGCCCGGTCACTACCTCCGCTTCCGCCCCTCCCAGACTGACCAGGGTATGGCGGGGGCTATCGGTGGGGTCTTCGATCTGCGCGAAGAATTTCGGCAGATTGGGTCTAAACCGGTACTTTTCATCTTCCGGTGGCACGGGTTGGTTTCGGTCGCGCCCGTATTCGAACATTACCTTGACGCGCCGCACCTCACCGGGATCGAGATCGAGCCAGGTAGTTTCCAGATAGGAACGGTAAAGGGGATTATTCTGCCCGCCGAGAATAAAGACTCGGGTGCGGAGAGAATAGGGATTACCGACTTCCAGAAAGGAAATTTCTCGTGAAGCGGGGGAAGCCGAAGCCGAAATGAAACGGGTGTAGTTGGACTGAGCGAGATTGTTCAGTTCCGTCGTTTCAACCGCACCTCCCGAACTCACATAAAGTGGAATTCGGACGATGATGCAGAAGTGCCCCCCGCTTGGAGGATTCCACCCGGTGAAGGTGAAGATTTTCGTTTCGTTAGGCGCGAGGGTTTGCGTTTGCGTACCGAGAAAGGTTTCCGGTGCGCCCCCGATATTGTAGTTTTTCACGGAGAAATTGACGACGACATCGGTAGCCGTCAACGCCCCTACGTTTTTGACGGTTGCACGAATGGTATTGGAGTGACCTGTCCAGGGAACATTAAACCAGTTCACCGGGTCAGCGAGATTGCGGATATTTTGCACCTCAATGTCGGGACTTTGATACTGCCGTGAGGGAGAAGCGGGCCAGGGTCGTATGGACGGGTCGGGCTTGCTACTCACGCCGTAGCGCACTCGCAGATTGGCTTTCACGCCGTCAATGCCGGAGGCATCCAACCGGAAATCCGTTGGATAAACCGGATCGGAGAAATCCGTTTCGGCGTAGAACTGTCCGTTGCCCAGCACTCCCCCATTATCGGAAGCGTGTGTCGGCAGGAGAAGTTCGAACGGGCGAGAGATCGGGGCAATATAGGGTGCGGAAGCAACATCCATTCCCACAATTCTGCTGTCTGTCGGCAACTGACGGTCGCCGATGTGGCTTGCCTGTCCTTTTCGGTATTCGAGGTAGTAGTTGAAACCGTCCGCCACTCGAATTTCCGCTCCGACGAATTTCCCCGCCGGGGGAAGCCCCAGTTCAACCGGGCTGAAGATCAGCGTTTGATCCACCGGGGCGGCAGGCGCTCCCGCCGCAAAGTTAAATGTTTTGATCCAACTGCTATCCACCCATCCCAGCAACATTCGATGTGCAAGGGAGAGGTGCGGGTGAAGGCCATCGGCGTGCATCAAGTCCCAGCCGCCTACATTTCTGCCGGGGACTGAGGGAGTGTATTGATCCCCCATACCGATGTTGTGTCCGAACTCATGGGAAAGTGTGGCGTAGCGTTGTCGCCCGTCACGCTCTGTCCAGTCCTGCGGCATGGAAATGATGCCGTAGTTTTTGTTGCCGGACGAGGTTGTGTAGGGCCCCCATGCGCCAATCGAAGCGTAGGGCCAGGCGGCTTTGTTTGGAGTCACCGTTGTGACGGGTTGAGAGATCATCACAATCGTATCGAAGGCGTTGTAGTCAATGACGCCGAGAGCGGCGGTGAGAACCTGTTGCGGCATGGTTCCCTTAAAACTTCCATCGGTATTGATGTAATCGTCGTGTATGCCGGGCAGGTGAATGGGCCCGAACACTTGATTACCCGCAATGGAGATGTCGAAGCGGTTCAGGGAAACTTCTTGATAAAATCGGCGGACGCTGTGCAAAACGCCATCACCGAGATCAACACCGCTGAAAGCGGCATTCAGCCAGTTTGCCTTGAGACCTGCAAGAGTGGTAGCGTTTGTCGAGTAGCGTTGATCAGAGGTATCCACCATCAGCAATAAAATACGGCGCGTGCCGAGGGTCGGAATCACATTGATGTTCTGAGGGCCCGTCCCTCCTCCGCCCCAGGCGGCTCCCAGCGACTGAGATTGAACATCACCCGAAAACCAGCGTGAGGGGCCCTTATTCGGGTCGTCCCATCGGTCGGTCACGGTGAATCTGGCACGTCCGAGCAGGGTGGTTGTCCCCTTCTTAAAAGCGCGTAACACGTAATCGCCCGGTTTATAGCCACCGAGCAACATCAGGTCGGGGCGTTCAGGCGTAAACTCAATGTCTATGGAGGGAGACACGGCTCCTCCACGCAACCCACCGAGAACGGTGAAGTCCATTTCGGAGAGGGTCAGACCCAATTTAGGGTCGATCCGAACCGGAACCTTGAGATAAGAGCCGACAAAGATCGGTTTATCGGGAACCTGAAACACAACCGGGTTTTGTGCCGCGACGTGAACTGCAAACAGTAGCAGAAACAGGGTACAGAGGACGGGGAGAACAGAGCGTACAGTCTTGCATCGTACCATTGAAAACCATTCCTTTCTTCCGGGGAAGGAGCGTGTGCGTCATGGAGAAAGCACAGGACAGAGGTGAGGACAAGTAAATTGACGAGGTTTCGTTCGCCATGTGGAAGTATACAGCGAATCGTCATGAAATACAACGGCTTTGGTGTGATATTAGTCACACTGTGACCCAGATCACAGCCCATAGTTTCATAATTTTTGCCATACGATGCAATCGCCCCCTCCCACTTAACTAAAAATGGGAGGGGGCGTCGAAATAATACATCAATGTAATCTTCATTCTCAGTCCACGGAGGTGGACTTTGCGCTTTTGTAGCCGTGAGCCTGTGAGATAACCTCCAGACAACCTCAAAATGATCAGGGATCACTTCCCGGGAATAAATTCCCCGGCTACACACAAGCGAAGTCCACCTCCGTGGACTGAGGAAAAGACGGCAATTTAAGCCTGCTTGCCCCCCAGATTTTTGACTATTTGCTCCATGACGGACATCATAATTTCAAGGTTTTGAGGGTCTACGTCGCAGAGAGCATCATCCTGCATTTCCAGCACGATTTGGCGCGTGTCGGCTTCAAGAGTGCGTCCGTGCTCCGTCAGAAAGAGACGTACCTGTCGGCGGTCTTCCGTCGAGCGGGCGCGGGTCGCGATTGCATGACGCTCCAACTCGTCCACCAACGGCGTCATCGTTGAGCCTTCCAGTCCGCACCGCTTGCCTAGTTCCGAGAGGGTCAACCCGTCTTCATCACCGAGGTGAAGCAAAAGCGGGACGGCACCGGGAAACAGTTCCGTCACGCCCGCTTCCCGCAGACGCGCCAGCAACCGTTCACGAAATGCTTGCTCCACCGCCTTGAAGAGTCGGTGAAGCGGATCGTTTCGCATGGCGGACGCAGGCGGCATCGGGTGTCCATAGGAAAAAGCATCGGGAAGACGGCGAGAACTCATGCGCTCTCCCCAGCAGGGATAACCTCGATCCCTAGGCTTCGCAGAAATTCCTGCCCTGCCTCCAGATCATCGTCCACACCCGTTAGATCGAGCTGTAGGGTTCCTCCGGTGTGAGCGTCAATTCGCGCTCGACGAACATTCGGCGTCAGGTGATAATCTTTGACGAGGTGGTAAAGAATGGGTTCTTTCACCTGCGTCATCGGGTAGTTAAGTTGTACGGAAAGTGTTTTCATGGTGTTGAGTGTTGAGTGTTGAGTGTTGAGTGTTGAGTGTTGAGTGTTGAGTGTTGAGTGTTGAGTGTTGAGTGTGAAATTACAGACACTTCTCTACTGTTTGCCAAGGGCTTAGTAGAATTATTTTCTGTCTTCCATGTGCGAAGCAC
>JACMPS010000065.1 GCA_014377395.1 Chthonomonadaceae bacterium | reverse complement strand
TGCGGAAGTGGCTCTTCTGCCTTTGCTGAAACGGTTGGAAGATATTCGGGAGGCTTACGACGATCTTGAACGCCCCCGTATCCGTGTCAGGATTGAGGGGGACACACCTCAACTCTCCGCGAAATCCGCTTTGACGAGGGTCTTAAAAGCCGAAGGCTTTGAGGTCTCGGAGGGGGCGGCGGAAATCGTCTTTTCCGGGCGCATCGAAACTCGGTGTACGGTTCATCTCGGTGATGTGAACACGCCTCACGGGATCGGCGAATCAATCGCCGCCGCTCGTTCGACGCTTCGGCTCTCAATTATTTCCGAGGCAAGCGAAGAGGCATTGCTCACCTACGGAACCGAATCGACCGCTTCCAGTTTCCTCAGCGATAGCGACGCGAAAAATGGGGCTATCGAAGAGGCGGGAAACCAGTTCCTTCAACAGAACAAGGAAAGCGTCATTCGTTCTCTGCTTCTGCACTGGGCAACCGAACGGCAGGAAGGTCATGTCGTCGCCCTCGAACTGCGGGGACTACCCCCGAAAACGCTGGATCGCGTTCGTCAAACCCTGAGTGAATGGCGAGGCTTTCGCCGACTTCTGGACGACAGCACCCTAAAAGGCGTGACGACCTTGCGAGTTCTGACCTTGCTCAGTAATCGTGAATTCCGCCACCGTTTAACCGAATTAAAACTGGATACGATCACTCTTGCCGTTGCCGACAGGCGCGGCTCACTTATTCTCTGTAAGGCAAACGTTCCCGAAAGGCGTTTGCCCGTTCGCAAGTCGCGAACAAAATCCGCCATTAAGCAGGAGGCTCACCGATGAAATCAATTGCGTTCTTTGCGCTCACACTCGCCCTTATTCCGCTTCAGTCTTCTCTTTCCGCCCTGCCCGACAAGCCGGGACAGGAAAAATCTTCATCTTCACGGGGACGCATTGATTGGAACAAAGGCACTCTTTTTGCAACAGGCTTGGGGGCGATTAACAGAAAAGAAGGTGACGATGCAAAGTCTTATCTTCGCGCCCGCAGTTTCGCCCGTATGGACGCCCGCCGCAACCTGCTTGCGATTATCGACAGCGTAAAAATTGACTCGATGACAACAGGACAGGATTACGAAGCACAAAACGAAACCATCCGCGAACAAATCAGTGGACTGCTAAAAGGAACCGAAATCGTTTCCGAGCGCACCATCACAATTGGCAACGGCAAAATGGTGGAGGTCACGGTTTCGATGCCGCTCTACGGTGAAAACGGCTTATCTTCTGTGTACGTCCCTGAAATCGTCGAGCGAAACCGAATGGTGTTGCCTTCGACTACGCCGGAAGACACTTCGGAAGATGCACTTGAGATTCCTCGTCTTCCCGCCCCCGCAGACCCGCCAAAAATCTTTCAACCACGTGAAGACGTTGGGCCTGCCCACGCCGCCATTTCCGACGGCCCCATTACGGCGGTGATCATTGACGCTCGCGGGATGAACGTCGAGCGCAGTATGTCCCCGAAAATCCGCCGCAGAGACGGAAGCGAAGTGTGGGGAACGCTCAAGGTGTCGCCGGAATTCGTGATTGATCAGGGCATTGTCGCTTATGCTACGAGCATGGGAGATGCCAAGAAAAACCGCCGCGTGGGAGGCAACCCACTTGTAATCAAAGCCGCAGGACGCACCGGGGGACGCTTCACCACTGATGTCGTGATCACCGATGAAGACGCCGATACCCTGCTCCAGTCCAACAAAAAAGACGGCTTCCTGAAAGAGTTCCGCGTCGTTTCCCTCCTCGATCCGGGCAAATAATCGCTTTTAATCATTGCAAAACCGTCTCGGAGCAAGTTGCTCCGAGACGGTTTTTCTTACATTCAGACT
>JACMPS010000064.1 GCA_014377395.1 Chthonomonadaceae bacterium | reverse complement strand
TTGTATTCCCTACCTTTATGCCGGAATGAACGCAGGGAGTCCGGAGAGTAAATTCCCCGGCTACAAGGAAGTCCCAATTACAAACTCCTGCTCAACGGTCTGCAGGACTTTCACCTGCGTGGACTGAGAGGAAAGGTTCTGGTCGCCGCACTCGTTTACTGGGTAGGGTTTGCTTTTCATTCCCTTCTTTTGCATTTCTCTTCTTCGCTGCATTTTAATCCGTGTTCTCTGTGTTAATCTATGGATAACTCTCCCTTCCCGCCTCTTTTACCTGTTTTTGTGAAAAAAGACGGTTTTGTTTTGCGCTATTTGCTCTTGTCGAGGTATCTCTTTAGAACAGTGCAAGCCTCTCTTCTTGAAATCTTATTTTTCCGCCCTTCCGATGGAGTTTTTATGTCACGGCAAATTGTGCGCCCCGGTTCTGCTTTCCTGTTCGCTTTTCTTTTCATTTTCGCTCTGTTCTTCTCTAACAAGGGCGCACACGCACAGAGGCGAGTTCCTCCCCTACACAAAATAAATTCCCGTAACCCGGTCAGCGTTCTTACCCGCCACTACAACAATGCCCGTACCGCCGCAAATCTGGAAGAAACTACGCTCAATGTTTCCAACGTCAACCGCAGCACGTTCGGCAAACTGTACAGCCGCGATGTGGACGGTGAACTTTACGCGCAACCCCTGCTCATTTCCGGTCTTGATTTGCCCGGTATCGGTCCCAAAAACGTCCTCTTTGTCGCAACCGCGCACAATACGATCTATGCCTACGATGCCGATAATCCTGACTCAAAACTCGCGCCCTACTGGAAAGTCAATCTCGGAACTTCCGTGCCGAGCGGCACGATCCCTACCCGCAACCTGCCCGTCGAAATTGGAATTATCTCTACGCCTGTTATTGATGCACCGAGCAACACGATTTACGTTTGCGCGAAAATTTTAGAAAACGGTTTTCCTCAGTTTTACCTCTACGCGCTCGATGTTCGTACCGGAAAACCGAAACAGTCACGGAGGCTGATCGAAGGGAGTGTGCCGGGAACCGGAGAAGACAATATCAATGGAGTTGTCACCTTCACGCCGTTCAAGCACAATCAGCGTTGCGCCCTCACGCTTTCAAACGGCAGGGTTTACGTTGCTTTTGCCTCCCACGAGGACTATAATCCTTATCACGGCTGGGTGTTCGCCTACGAAACCTCGACATTGAATCGTGTTGCGATCCACTGCAACACTCCCGATGGCGGCTATGGCGGAATCTGGATGTCCGGCGAGGGTCTCAACGTAGATGCAAGCGGAAATCTCTACTATATTAACGGAAATGGCACGTATGACGGCGTTCGGAATTTCGGTCTTAGCGTCGACAAACTTAATTATGATGCACAGATTCTCGACTGGTTCACTCCCGGCAACTACCAATTTCTGAATGAGATTGACTTTGATTTAGGCTCTTCCGGTGGTATCCTGCTTCCCGGCACGAATTATCTGGTGAGCGGCGGCAAAGAGGGCATTATTTATGTGATGGATACCGCCAATCTCACTCATCTTCACACCGATGGCGATAGAATTGTCCAACGCTTTTCCGCTTCGCCCGGTCACATCCATTCGAGTATGGCACTGTGGAATTCGGCGAGTAGTCCCACCCTCTATGTCTGGGGAGAAAGCGACACGCTCAAGGCGTTTCGGTGGCGGGGCAACTTTTTCGATACCACGCCGACAAGCATGAGTACAATGCCTGTGGCGGACGGCTACGCGAATGGCCCTGGCATGGTGGTTTCCGCAAACGGGAGCCTTCCCGGAACCGGAATCGTGTGGGCAAACCTTCCTCTCATCGGAGACGCCACCGAGCAACACGTTCCCGGTATTCTCCGTGCGTTCGATGCCTCCAATGTCTCCCGTGAACTGTGGAACAGCCGTCAGAACCTTTTACGGGATGATCTCGGTACGTATGCGAAGTTTTGTCCGCCTGTGGTAGCAAATGGACAGGTCTACCTCTCGACGTTCACCGGAAAACTCATAGTTTATGGGATTCAGCCGCTCACACCTCCCGCGCCTGTCACCACACTTTCGGCACACCCCGGTGATCGTTCCGCTCTGCTTCGGTGGGACAATGTAGATCGTGCAATCGGGTTTACGCTCAAACGATCCCTCTCCGCTGAGGGAGTTTTCACGACGATTGCAACCAATTTGCAGACGACCGATTACCGAGACCGAGACCTGACAAACGGCACAACTTATTTCTATCTTGTCGCTTCCACAAACGCAAGCGGCTCCAGCCCCGACTCGAATCTCGTTCTGTGTCGTCCCAGCACGGAGGCACACGGCACGAGCATCAACGTCAATTTTGTGGGACGTGCCCTCCCGATGAGCAGAACCGAGATTGCGGGTGTCTTTCCCGCCGCAGAATGGAACAACGCGAATGGCGGAACCGGAAGCCTCTTCAACCTCACCGACAACGGGATTCACCCCACCGATGTGGGCATAGACTGGACTTCGCACGACGGATTTCTGATCGGGCTGACCGATGCTCCCGGCGATGTCCGTATGATGAACGGCTACCTCGACACCCTTGACGACAGCACCACAACGGTGCAAATTTCAACTATTCCTCAATGGCTGACAGGTGCGGGGTATCGCGTGATCGTTTATTGCGACGGTGATTGGGTTTTCCGCTCCGGTATTTACACTCTGAACGGGGTGAGTGTGACCGCCACCGACTCGACCAACTTCAGCGGAACCTACCTTAACGCGACAAACGGCTCCGGGAATTACATCGTTTTCGACGGGATCACCGCCGACCATTTGACGCTCACGGCGACTCCGACTTCCGGCGGTCTTCGCGCTCCAATCAACGGAATCCAGTTGATGCTCTCTCCCGCAACGCTCACCGGGAAAATCAATCTTGAAGCGACTCCGAATCTTGCACAGCCTGTCTCGCTCACGTTTCGCCCGCTCGATGGCTCCGTTGAGATTCCCCGTAAAGTCACTCTCGACGCTCAGGGAAATTTCACGATGACCCAGATGCCGCGCACTTCCGGTGTCCTTCATATCAAGGGACGTCGCTGGCTTGCACGGAACGTTCCGCTCGATCTTTCAAGCGGTTCAGCGACTCTGCCTTCGGGCATCACTTTGATTGCGGGGGACATCAACGATGACAACAGCGTGGATTTCGGCGACCTCGTTTTCATGTTGCAATCGTACAACGCACTCTTCGGTGACGATCTTTACAGGGCGGAGGCCGACTTGAACGACGACGGCGGAATTGATTTCGGCGACCTGAGTTTGTTGCTCCAGAACTACAATACACCCGGTGACGACTGAGTTTTCTTTGTTTCTCTTGACAGCCCTCCTTTTCTCGCCGTATACTAAGATTTGTAAGAGAAATTTTGTGAGATAGATCAGTTTTGCCGGGTAGTGCAGTGGTAGCACGGCTGTCTCTGGAACAGTAGGTCGAAGGTTCGAATCCTTCCTCGGCAGTTTTCAATGAAGTCGCCTTCGTTTTTCATTAAGAAGCGGAGGCGACTTTTTCGTCTTCATTCCCAGCGGGATTTTGTTGATACTCTCTGACGGCTTTGATGGGCTACGGACCGAGTAGGTTAAAATAGAGAATGACTTTCCAGTTTAGGTGCCGAATAAGGGAGTATGAACAAGAGATCAGACGAAATCTTTCCAGTGTTCGCGATTGAAAACAATACTGCCTCGAATATGGAGTATATGGGAACGAAAGAGAAGTTTTGGTTTGATCACCCGGAACTTGGGGACTGCCTTTTCAAGTTTGCACGTCCTCACA
>JACMPS010000063.1 GCA_014377395.1 Chthonomonadaceae bacterium | reverse complement strand
TTTTCCAAATTCCGGCAAATAACGCCTCCGATGGCATCAACGACAATTATGTCTGGGAATACTTCGGGGGTAATGCCTCGCCCTGGTCTACGATTGATCTTGGAAATCCCTCTACCAATCCGAATGGTCCTCTCACCGGAAACCCCGATGGGGTTGCCTTTGATCCCACAACCGGAGACCTTTATCTCTCGGGCGATGGTTCCCGCTTTTCATTATGGAATCGTAACAATGCTACGTTGACGAACTATATTCTGCAAGGGGGGAATGATTCGGGCATGGGTGTTGATCTGGCATTTCAGCAAAAGGTGAAGCCACAGGATGTGCCGGAGCCGTCGAGTTTGCTCTCCCTTGCGATTGGTGTAGGGGCTTTGT
This sequence comes from Chthonomonadaceae bacterium, assembly GCA_014377395.1. Taxonomy (GTDB): domain Bacteria; phylum Armatimonadota; class Chthonomonadetes; order Chthonomonadales; family Chthonomonadaceae; genus JACMPS01. The sequence continues at coordinate 3,584 of JACMPS010000063.1, read as the reverse complement.
TCGGGTTTGCCCGACGGAAACGAAAATAGATTCCTTATCCGTTATTCACCCCTCTCCTTGCATCACTGACGCGACAGGAGAGAGGTGAATAACGGAGAGCCATTGATGCAAGAACAACCCCCGCAACGCATCGCCTAATGTGATGCCCCTTCTCCAATCGTCGAGTAGGCTTCCTCACCGTGCTGGGTCACATCGAGTCCTGCGTCTTCCTCTTGTTGAGTGACGCGCAATCCAATGACGGCTTTTAAGATCGAAGCGATGATAAAAGTCATGCCTCCCGCGTACAGAACCGCCACTCCGACACCGAGAAATTGCTTGCCAAGCAAATCCGCACCACCCCCGTTAAAAAGCCCGTCCGCCCCCGCTGAGTTGATCGCTTTTGAGGCGAACAGTCCGGTTGCGAGTGCGCCCCAGATTCCACCGACACCGTGAACCCCGAACACGTCGAGCGTGTCATCATATCCGAGTTTACTTTTCAGTTTGATCGCAAAATAGGAGATCACCGACACACTCAATCCCAGGAAAACTGCCGCAAGAGGGGAGACAAATCCGGCGGCAGGAGTAATTGCCACCAAGCCTGCCACCGCCCCAGTTGCAAAGCCGAGCGCCGTTGGCTTTTTTAAGACGATCCATTCGATCAAAATCCACATCAGAGCGGCGGAAGCGGCGGCAACATGGGTTGCGACAAACGCCGATCCTGCCAGCCCGTTGGCAGCGACTGCCGATCCCGCATTAAATCCGAACCACCCGAACCAGAGCAGTCCCGTTCCGATCAACGTCATCGTAAGGTTGTGAGGGCGTGTGTCCTCGCCGGGGCGTGTGGCACGTTTGCCCAGCAAAAGACAGAGAACGAGTGCCGAGACCCCGGAGGAAATATGCACAACGGTTCCCCCCGCAAAGTCCAACGCGCCCCTGTCCCGCAGAAAGCCGCCGTCACCCCACACCATGTGAGCGAGCGGCGCATAAACGAGAACGCTCCAGAGAGCCATAAACAGAAAATAAGCGCTGAACTTCATGCGTTCGGCAATCGCACCGCTAATCAGGGCGGGCGTGATAATGGCGAACATCATCTGGTAAATCATAAAAACCTGATGCGGGATCGTGGCTCCATAGGAGGAAGGGTCTTGTCCAACCCCGGCTAATCCAATCCAACTGAGTCCTCCAACAAAAGGCGTTCCTTTCGAGAAGGCAAGACTGTAGCCGATGAAAACCCAGAGCAAAGTGACAAGTGCCATTGCCACAAACGACTGCATCAAAACGTTCAGGATGTTTTTGGCGCGAACCATGCCCCCGTAGAAAAGGGCAAGACCTGGCGTCATCAGCAAAACGAGTGCGGCAGAGATAAGCATCCAGGCGGTGTCGCCCGTGTCAATTTTAGGGGGTGGCGTAGCGGCAGGGGCTTGCGCCCCGGCACTTGCCGCCAGCAAAGCCAACCCCGATGAAAACACAAATCGGTACAAAAGGCGAACACGACGACCCGGAAGATCGAGTTCGGACATAATTTTCTCTCCTCAAAAAAGGGAATGGGTGGATTTCGGAAAAGATCGTCTCAGGGGTGGCGAAACGGTGGCTTGAAAAACCCGGAAGTGCCTTCCGGGGCAGGGGTGCGCCCCGGATTTTAGCAAAACATCGTAGGGGATTATGGCAAGTTGGAGAGCAAAATGTCAACGCCCCGGTGAAATTACCGCTTTCACCACACGCTGATTTGCCACATCGTCCAACGCTTGACCTGCATCGTCAAGCGTGTAGGTTTTGGAAATCAGGCTCGACCAGTCCATTCTGCCTCCGAAGCGCGAGAGGACACTCATTGCCCGGTGAACATGGGAAAAATCGGAGCCCCAGCAGCCACGTATTTCCAGTTGTTTTTTGTTGATTTGCAGATGCGGATTTAAGGGGATATCGCCGTGATCGGTGTACTGACCTACAATCACGAACCGTCCCCCATCCCGCGTGAGATCACAGCCTTCGGGGACGGCATGAGGATTGCCGCTTGCCTCGATCACGATGTCGGCTCCGCGTCCTCCGGTGGCGTCACGCACGGCTTTCAGTCGCTCTGCGGGGGTTGTCGTGGTTACGTCCAACGTAAAATCCGCCCCGAAATCTCGTGCCGCCTGGAGCCGAAATTCGGGGGCACCGATTACGCCTACCCACCCCGCGCCCGATAACAAAGCCAGCGCACAGGCACTCAATCCAACGGGGCCCGAACCCTGAATCAACACTCGATCTCCGAGGGTAATGTCGGCGCGTTCAATGGCGTGTACGGCTGTCGGCAATCCGCAACCCGCACCGATAAAGGCTTCGGGCGTGACCCCGCTCTTGAGTTTGAGACATTTTGTTCCCGCCCGCAAGATCATGTACTCAGACCACCCGCCCGCCAGTCCCGGAGCCTCGTCCGCCCCTAACGTGATCCCGTAGACTTTGCGGAGGGGGCAACGAGTGGACGCTTTCGCGACAAGGCAGTACCAGCAATTCCCACAGGTCTCGATGACATCGAGAAACGTCAGTGTCTCTCCGACTTTAGGCGAATTTCCCTCAACATCACGCACCTCCCCCGAGATCGCAACCGCTTCTCCTATCGAGACGTGACCCGGGATAAGCGGATAGGGAACCCCCGCGAGGCGCCCCTGTTGAAGATGCACATCGGTGCCACAGACTTCAGTGAGCAGAACTTTCAGCAGGATTTCACCCGGTTGCAAATCGGGGATCGGGTAGAGGCGGAGTTCGGGCTTTGCGTGGGGCGCAGGGAAAACAACGGCACGGGACTGAGTGAGCAAAATAATAAAACCTCATGGACTGTAAGGATCAAAGGAAAGCGCGTGAGCGAACGATAAAGGTTTAATTTCTGTCCGTCAAGTCTAATCCTCCTCTTTTGTTCCCATTTCGGCACGGAGCAGAGTGTCTGCATCTTCATCAACCTTCTGCGTGACCGGGCGTAAATAGGTGTCGGCTCTCTCTAAAGAGGAGGAAGGGCGAAGCAGTTGTGAACCGGAACGACCTAGAGCGGCGCGGGCTTCGATTGTGGCAACGCAAGAACGGTAAGCGTCGCGTACCTCTTGTTCCGCACCAAAGACAGATTGATAGGAGTTCCTTCGTTTTAAGAGGGCTAGTTGATCCTCGTTCCCTACTTGCTCCAACGCCCTGAAAATAGCCAACGCCAGGTTTTTCTCATCGCAATACAAAAGATGAACAAGGTACTTTTTCTGCTTGCGGCTGAGAAGTTGACCTTCTTCGGGCTTGAGTTGGATTAGTAGGTTTTTGAGGATTTCCTTATGCTGTGCGGACAACTTCCAGAACGGAGAATCTCCATAAAAGTCCAGCAAAGCACCGAGCGCACGAATGTCGTTCGACGCAAGATAATGCTCGACTTCGTTTTTTTTTGCCAGTGTAGAGGCATTTCTTCTCGTCAGTGTTCGCGCCCAGAAAAAAGCGGTAGGGGACAGAGAAAAGATCGTCAGAAACAAATAGAGGAAGCAAGCCCACTCGCCAGGGGCAGCCAGCGTCAGCCTGCCGAATACGACAAAACACAGACCGGAGAGAAGAAGCAGGGCAACTTCTTCCCACCGTTTTCTCTGCCTGACAATTGG
>JACMPS010000062.1 GCA_014377395.1 Chthonomonadaceae bacterium | reverse complement strand
GTCTCCTCACAACACCAAAGAAAATTGAAGCCCATGAAATCCTGCCCCTGGTGCGGTAATACTCTCAGTTCAGACACGCTCGATAGGTGCGAACGTTGCAAATGGACACGAGAGAAATCGAACAGTCGTCCGGCGATGATCGCCTACAGCATTTTCATTCTGGTGGCGATTGTGCTTGGCATCGCTACTTTCAAGTATGTTCGTAACATGACGAAGGATGTGGATGTCAAAGCACTTGGAGCCTTTATCATATTGCAAAATCAATCACTGGATCAGAAATGGAAGTAAAGCGGACGTTGTGGGCAATCGGCACGTCACTTTTTGCTGGATTGGTGATTGTCGGTTGTAACCCGAAGCCCCCCCTCTCGAAAAAGGCGAAAAACAAAAAGCAGGAGGCGACATTGCCGGGAGCCATTCAGGGAGAAAACTGGAAAATTGCGTGGCGTACTCGTAACCCCCTGAACCGAAACGCCCTTGCGCCGCCCGTGCTGACCGGGATCGCGGAAAACGGAAAATTAAGCGGCGATGAACTCAACCCGACGCTTCAACTGGAAACCTTTACGGCAACCCTCTACCATAAGGGAAAACCGACCGCTCACATCATTGCCCCAAAGGTGAACGCCGACCAGAAACGAAAAAAAGTCGTGGCTACCGGAGGCGTGACCGTCACCTCGATTGCTTCGGGCGTTATCACAAAATCAGACCGGGTGACATGGACGCTCGAAGGCGGCAAGATCGTGGGAGAAGGGAATGTCTCCAGTTTTCGAGCGGCAACCGGCAAACAACCCGCCATTTCGCAAACCGGAAACAAATTCACTTATGATCCCGAGTCGGACAGATCAATTATCGAATAGCCGACCCTAGAAAGACAAAGTCTTTTCGGTCTTGACGCACAAACCTACAGGAAACGCTTTTGCACTTACGCCTTCCCCTTCTTTCTCTGATGTTTGCCCTGCCCCTCACTCCGGCTCTTGCACAGCAAAAGCCCGCGCAAAAGCAGAACGTCGTCAAGTTCGGCGATGTCACCCTTTCCGCTTACACGCGCATCGAAGGCAACCTTAATTTCTCGAATACGACGGTCTCCGGCACGCGCACCCTGCTCGTCATTCCCGACAAAGCGAGTGGGAGTGAATTGCGCCTTCATGCCGACACAATCGGAGTGAAGAGTACGGAGGACAGCCCTTTTGAGGCAACGGAGATGAGCGGTCACGTTCGCTACACTCTCACGCAAAAGACGAAAGAAGGCACTCGAATTCTTGAAGGCACGGCAGGACACGCCACCTTTCGGCGCACGACGCGCCTGATCGAACTTTCGCAGGGCGTTGATTCCACGCTGACGGACGCCGAGCGGCTTGCACAACCCGGAACGTTTCGAGCCGGAAAGATTACCGCCGATCTCTCAAAGTCGCCCGTGCTTTACACCTTAAGCGGAAACGCAAGCGAGACCGACATCCGCTTTAAGCCTAAAGAAAGTTCCGGGAAAGCCGAACTCAAAACCGAAATCGCTGAAACGCACATCTCGCGTTTCCGAGAGGGCAGTTTTCAAGTAGGGCAAACGGCTCTTTTCAGGGGAGCGGAAACGGTTGCCGACTTTCTGAATCCGGCAGGAAAATCTTCCGGGCAGATCAAAGCCGCCTTAGTGGAAGCAAAATTCACGGAGACGAAATCTCGCCTGAAAAGTGCCACCGCGACGGGCAATGTTCGCTACCGACTTTCACGCCTCGGCGAAGACGGCAAAGCCGAAGAAAGCCTGGACGGAACCGCCGGGGAAGTCGTTTACGATTACCTGAATCAGATGCCGCGCTACGTGTTAAAGGACAATGTGGAAGTCACCGTGATTTCACCGAAACAAATTAGGGGACCCGCCATGTTTTCGGCGGATCGGGTTGAAATAGACCAACTCGCCGAAGTAAAAGACAAGCCACAATCCTATCGGTACACCCTCACTTCGCGCCCCGGAAACGCGCTTGTTTCGTTTACGCCCCTCGCTCCGAAGCCGCCTCTTCCCGGCAAATCTGCCCTCGCGTTTAGGCTTGGTACGCTCACGATCAAGCAATTCGAGAAGGGAACCCTGGAAACCGGAAAATCGTTTTCGCTTTCCGGCAAGCGTGTTCTCTTCGACAGCACCGACAAAGAATCGGGCTCGGAAGCAAAGTTCTCCTCGGAATCGGTGGTCGGAACGTACCTTGAGGCGGGCGTCATCGGTTCAGCGACGGCAAGCGGCAATGTCGAATTCAGCATCAATCAGCCTTCACGGAAAGTAGGCATCAAGACAAGGGCGGCACAAGCGATCAAAGGCAAGTCTTCGCGAGTCCTTTATGTCACGGGAAAAGAGGAGCGTTCGATTACGTTTGCGGGACCCCTTTCCGCGCAGCTCATTGATACGGACACCCTGGAAAAACCAGGAGTGATTACTGCAAAAAGCGGAGACAAACTGATTTTGACGCTGACGGACGACAGTTACGACCTTTCGATGGACACGCCCAGTGAAGCATCCACCGTTGTTCTGGAACCAAAAATCAAGTCGAAAAAGCAAGATACGCCCTCTCCGAAACCCGATGTGAAAAACCCGACTTCGACAAATCCGGCTTCAACGCCCCCAACCTCCACCAAAACCGAAAAAGGTGCCCGTTGAAAATCTCGGCACAAAACCTCGTCAAATCTTATCGGGGGACTCCGGTAGTGAACGGAATCAGCCTCGAAGTTTCCGAAGGTGAAGTCGTTGGGCTTCTAGGTCCCAATGGTGCGGGTAAAACCACCACTTTTTACATGATTGTTGGCTTGGTGAAGCCGAATTCCGGGCAGGTTTTGCTGGACGCGGAAAATATCACCCGGCGCGCCATGTATCGCCGCGCCCGTGCGGGCATTTCCTATCTGCCGCAAGAAGCCTCGATTTTTCGTAATCTGACGGTGGAAGAGAATTTACTCCTCGTTCTCCAGATGCAGAAAATGCCGAAGGCACAGCGTAAGGAACGCGCCGAACAACTCATGGAAGACCTACGGATTGCCCACAAGCGAAATTCGCAGGGCAGGCTACTTTCCGGGGGCGAACGCCGCCGCGTCGAGATTGCCCGCTCTCTTGCCGCCAACCCTAAATTTATTTTGCTTGATGAGCCGTTCACCGGAGTTGACCCCAAAGCCATTGAGGACATCGAAACCATTATTCTGACGCTGACCGAGCGTGACCGAATCGGTATTCTGATCACCGATCACAATGTTGAGGCAATGCTTCGTATCACGCAACGCGCCTACATTGTTGCAGACGGTCAGATTCGCTTTGACGGCACCTCCAGTCAACTGCTGAACGATTCGGAAGCCCGCGCTTTCTACTTTGGAGAGCGCTTTTTGCAAGCCCGCAAGGACATGGCGCGACAGGCGGCGGAAGACGAACTGCGGCTTGAAACCCTGGAGCGCGGCATCCGGGAAGAGCGGGAGCAGGAGGAGAAAGAAGACGATCATGCGTCTGATTGACCGCCTTGTAATCAAAGACATGATCGGGCCCTTTCTCAACGGGCTTTTCATGTTCATCATTTTGATTTTTGCCGCCGCCTACCTTTTTCCGGCAACTGACTTACTCGTAAGCGGCGTTCCTCTCATCACGGTGGCAAAAGTCGTCATGTTCAGTTTGCCGAGCGTTGTCACACAAACCTTTCCAATGGCGATGTTGCTGGGTTCTCTGCTTGCGTTCGGGCGTCTTTCTCAAGACCGAGAAGCCGTTGCCATGTTTGCGGCGGGCGTGTCTTTCGGACGTATGATTCGCCCCGTCTGGCTCTTGGGGATAGCGGTTTCGGTCGCCGCTTTTTTCTGGAATGACCTGGTGGTTCCTCCCGCGACGATTGCCTACTGGAACTTGAAACAAAACGCAGGAAGAAGCCTTCTAAAGATAGAGAAGCCGCTTTCTTACTCGATTTTTACGCCCGACGGCAAAGAGATTGACGAAACGATAGCGATTAGCGGGGGGCTTGACGCGAAAACTAAAACCCTGAAAAATGTTTCGATCACGAAGTTCAGCCATGAGCCGGGGCGCAAAGGCGAACCCGACGCGGTCATTTACGCGAAACGGGCGACTGCGGTAGACGACAAAGGACTGAACTGGAAGTTCTATGACGGGCGGTTTACTCTTTTTGGATCAGACCCGAAAACACGAATTCTGGAGGACTTGCTGACCGTAGATTTCAAGCGGCTGGACACCCTACCCCGCGCCGCCACGATTGGTAAAACTTTCGACGGCGTTCTCAACTCAGAAGTCACTGATCCCAACCGAAAGAGTTTCCGTGAATTGCAACGAGAGATTGCGGAGGATCGGGCAAATGGAGCCGATACTAAGGGCAAAGAAGTGGATTTATATGGTAAAATTGCACTTCCACTTGCGAGTTTAATCTTTGGTATCGTGGGTGCGGCACTGGGTCTGAACACGCAACGTGGCGGCGGAAAAGCAGTCGGGTTCGGTGTTGCGATTTTCATTGTTTTTCTTTACTGGATATTTTATCATTCCATGTTCGTAGTAGGCAAAGGTGGGGCGATCCCTCCTTTTCTCGCGGCTTTTCTTGCCGATATCGTCGGCGGAATTGCAGGTTATGTCCTTGTGCGTCGCGCTTCGAAATAGTCGTTTTAACAACAATTTCAACCTGATCCAAAATCCCTATCACTCAGTGCTTCCCCCGGCACTTCCATGACCCGATACAGGAACCCAACCATGTTCTGGACAATTCTGTCAATCTTATCTCTGGTAGTGCTTGGCGGCTTTCTCTCCTACTATGGCGACCTACAGGGGCGTCGTTGGGGGAAAAGGCGCGTTTCTCTTTTCGGCTTACGCCCCAAGCATACCGCTATTCTTATCACCTCGATCACGGGAAGCGTCATTTCACTTCTCAGCGTTATTACGGTTTTGATTGCCTTTCCCCCTATCCGTGATGTTATCTTGCGTGGTGAACGCGCCATTCGTGACAACCGCGATTTACTGAGTCGTATGGAGGAGCAAAAGAGTCTTTCCGATGCTCAACTCAAAGATCAGAAAATGGCGACGGCGACGATTGGAGCGCAACGTGATCTCTCTTTGCAAGACCTTTCGCAAAAGCGGCAGGAACTCGAAACCGCTCAAAAAGTCTTAAAAGAAAGACAGAAGCAACTGGCTCGCTTCGAGAACAAGATTGTTGCGCTTCAAGTGGACATCGGCAAGGGGAATGACAAGACTCGGGGGCTTTCTCGCCAGAAAATTAATTTAGAGAAGCAAATTTCCGTTCTTGACCGTAAGAAGAAAAATCTGTCCCTCGAAAAAGTAGCTCTCGCTAGAGACAATGCCAGAGCCGCAGAATCCAATAACGATTTCGCAAAACAAAATCTTGCGTTTGCCCGCGAAAATCTCTTTCTTGAAAAACAGAAAACAGAGTTAACTCTGAACAACCGATCTTTGATCACGCAGAATGAAGAGATCAATAGCAATAACCGTGTTTACAAAGAGTCGAACTTGAGGCTTCTTGCCGATCTTCAGGGGAACGAAGACAAAAAGCGTCAACTGCAAGACGAAATCAAGGGATTGCAGGGGCGCATTTCCGTCATTAGCCGTCAGATGCAGGAACTGGAAATCGGTACGGAAGATGCGCTTCGTCTTGCGGGAACCCTGCGAAGTAGGCGGCTTGTCACCCGAAGTGGAGAAACTTTTGCGCGTCGCACAATTGATGCCCACTCCCGCCCGGAGGCAATTCAGAACGAACTCCTCTCTCTTCTGGAAGAAGCTTCTGCGAAGTCCATTTTACGTGGGGGCGGAAGAGGGCCGAACGGCAGAGCGATTATCGCTGTTGGGGTAAACCAGCGTGTTTTAGCCGGAACGCAGACAGACATCGAGCGAGCCACTCTCAATGCTCTGGTTCGAGAGATTACGGCGTTTTCTACCCCGGTTCTCGTGACTGCGACCGCCATTGCAAACACGGTTGAAGGAGAGCAGATGCCGGTTGAATTAAGTGCCATTCCGGTAACACGCACCTTTCGCAAAGGCGATCTAATCGCTACTACTCAGGTTGACGGCGGACTTCCCGGCGGCGAGATCGCCGATGTGATTATTCGGTTTCTTCAACATGAGGTTCGGGAGGCGGCACTACGCGGAGGCACTCAGCCGCAATCGGATCGTTTTATCGGAACTCAGGAAGTAGGAACCTTGCTTCCTGCCGAATTAGTCACGCTGACCGAACGTATCCGCAAATTGAAGGGGCAGGTGCAATTGACCGCTCTTGCCTCCGAAAACCTGACAACCGCCGATCCTTTGCGACTTACGTTCCGCGTCGAGCGAGCGAAAAAAAATTGAGGCGCGTTCTCGCCATTGATCCCGGCAGAGGAAAATGCGGCGTTGCAGTCGTCGAAAAAGAGGACGGCACGATTGCTTATCGTGCCGTCCTCTCCGTTTCGGAATTGCTTTCGCTTTTGCCTTCGCTTGTCGAAACTTATAAGCCGGACGCCGTTCTTATGGGAGACGGCACCTGTACAAAGCATTTACAGAGTGAGATTATCGAATGTCTTCCCCCTCTTTTTCCTCTTCACCTTGTCCCTGAAAACCACACTTCGGAGCGTGCCAGAAAGAGGTTTGTCTGTGAGAACCCGCCCTCTCAATGGCTTTCCCGACTGATCCCGATCTCTCTTCGCACTCCCGATAAGCCCTACGATGATTATGTCGCCGTGATCCTCGCCGAAGACTTTTTTGCGAAACCGGAAAACGCAAAGGCGTAATTTGCGCTCTATCGTGTCGGCAAACTAAACGAGAACCGACTGCCACGCCCGTATTCACTCGAAACCATGACCGAGCCGCCATGCGCCTCCACAATGTGCTTGACAATCGAAAGCCCCAGCCCGGTTCCCCCCGATTGACGTGATCGCGCCTTGTCCACCCGATAGAATCGCTCGAAGACTCGCGGCAAATCTTGACTCATAATTCCGATTCCTGTGTCCGTAATATGAATGGTTACTTTTTCCTCGGTGCGCTCTCCCGTGATCTCAACACGCCCGCCCTCTGAGGTATATTTAATCGCATTGTCAAGCAAATTGATCAAAATTTGTTCGGTTTGATCTCGATTTGCGACTACTTTTAAGCCTTCGGGGGTGCTGTTCGTAAGAGCGACTGTGAACTTCTCCGCTTGCGCTCCAAAGCGTTCGGTGACATCTGAAATCAGAGTTGAAAGGGAGAATTCCGTTTTCTCCGGCGGTTGCGACTCGGCGCGGGAAAGAATCAGCAAATCTTCCAGAATTCGAGTCAGGCGCTCCACTTCGCCTACAATGATCGTGACAAATCGCTCGGAGACGCTGGCATCGTTCACGGCTCCGTCTTGCAACGTTTCCGCCATTGCCCGAATTGAGGCAAGCGGAGTGCGGAGTTCGTGTGAGACATTGGCGACAAAATCTCTTCGCACCGTTTCAAGACGGCGCAATTCGGTAATGTCCTCCAGCAAAACTAGAGAGTAATCAGGAAGATTTGTCTCATTGGGAAGGGGGTCAACAGTGGAGAGGGGCGATAGCGTAGGAGAGTCAGGGCGTACCGGATAGATGCGGACACGCAACGTGCGCCCGCCCGGTTCGCCGATACCACGCATTTCCTGAATCTTTTCTTCGCCCGACGACTGGGCTTCGGAAAGCAAACTGACAAGTTCGTAAGAAAGAGTGGCTTCCAGCAACGTCTTCCCGACAAGGCTCCCGTTGCGGGAACCGATCAGGCGCACGGCGGCGGGGTTAATATCGAATATACGGCGTCGCTCGTCCACAACGAGCGCACCGGTTTCCACCTGTTGCCAGAGGAGGGTAAGGGCATCAGCCGACATAGGTTTCCTGTCTCATCATCGAAAGCGGAAAGCAATTTTCCGCCTGTCATGTCTTGCGAGATAAGATCACCCACTTTTCAATAAAATAAAAAAGGCGAACAAACCGAATTTCGCGGGTGCTTCTAGCGTCACCCGTCGAATTTGTAACCGACACCGCGAATCGTCAGCAACCGACAGGGTTGTGAGGGAGTGAGTTCGATCTTCTCGCGCAACCAGCGAATGTGAACATCCACCGTGCGCTCCTCCACATAAGATTCGGATCCCCATACGCGATCCAACAGCGTTTGCCGCGTGAAAACGTGTCCGGGATGTGACACCAGAAAATGAATCAGGTCAAACTCTTTCGGAGAGAGAACGAGTTCCTTGACGCCTATTGTTGCGACGTGACGCGAGGGATCAATCGTAATATCTCCTACTACAACCGCGTTTTCGGCTTTTGTTTCCTGACCGTTTGTGCGCCGTAATACGCTTTTGACGCGGGCAACCAATTCTCTCATGTTGAAAGGTTTGGTGACATAATCATCCGCGCCCAGTTCCAAACCAACGACGCGATCCGTTTCTTCTGCCCTCGCCGTCAGCATGATAATCGGCACATCGCTGTGTTTACGTAACATTCGGCACACATCGAAGCCGGAAGCGGAAGGCAACATCACATCAAGGACGACAAGCGCAGGATTTTCGCGTCGGGCGATTTCAAGGCATTGCTCGGCATCATTGGCGGTCAGAACACTATATCCCTCTTTTTTGAGGTTATAAGCGACCGCTTCAACTATTGGGGTTTCGTCGTCAACTACAAGTACTTTGACCATTTAGTTTTGTCCTTTTGCAATCTTGACCTGAGTTTTGATTTTCTGATACCGCCGCTAGAAATCGAACTTATTTCTGCGGCACGGAATACGGTGAGGACACAAACTATAGGAGGGTCTGCGGAAAAAGAATTGCTTTCTCGCACAGGGCTCTCAAGGACTCATTATAGCACAGACGAGGGACAAAGAGGAGAAAAGAACGCCTCAGGCAATTGGTGAGACAAAGAGAAAAGCCGCTCTGAGAAAGCGGCTCCAACGAAGAAAACAGGTGATCATTATTGTCCTGCTTCGTTTGCTCCCTTTTGATCCGCACTTTCTAAAGAAGGGGTTTCGAGAAACCAGTGGAAGGAGGCGAACTGATTTACCTGACTTAAAAATAAGCCATCAAGGGCAACGTTGTG
>JACMPS010000061.1 GCA_014377395.1 Chthonomonadaceae bacterium | reverse complement strand
GGGATGGCATCAATGATGCGTCCGCCCTTCATGCGGCGGATGTCGGCATTTCGGTGGCAAATGCCGTGGATGTCGCGAAGGAAGCGGCGGATATTGTCTTGCTGGAAAAGGATTTAGCCGTTCTGGAGCGAGGTGTCCGCGAAGGAAGAATCACATTTGCCAACACGCTCAAATATGTCTTCATGGCAACAAGTGCGAACTTCAGCAATATGTTCAGCATGGCGGGTGCCTCACTCTTTCTGCCCTTTTTGCCGCTTCTTCCCACACAGATTCTGCTGATGAATTTGATGACCGACCTCCCCGAAATGACCATCGCAACCGATAGTGTAGACCCCGAAATGGTGGACAGACCCCGGCGGTGGGACATCGGATTTATCCGTCGGTTTATGATTGTGTTCGGGCTGATCAGTTCCGTTTGCGATTACCTCACCTTCGGCGTTTTGTTACTCGTGTTACACGCTAGCCCGCAACAATTTCGTACCGGGTGGTTTATCGAAAATATCGTGACCTCTTCGCTGATTGTTCTCGTAATCCGCACTCATAAGCCTTTCTATCGTAGCAAACCAGGAACGCCGCTTCTCATTGCGACGGTGGCAACACTCGTGGCAACGCTTTCACTGCCCTACACACCGCTGGCAAGTAAACTGGGATTTACGCCTGTCTCTCCACTCTTTCTAGGAGCCTTAGCCCTGATTGTTGTGTTTTACGGCGTTGTCGCCGAGATTGCAAAAGTTTACTTTTATCGGCATGAAGCGAAACTGGAAGAGGGCAAAAACAAATGAGTCAAAAACCGTCACTTGATGAATTGTGGAACTTCGCGCCTGATGCAGTGCCTCCTTCTGAGGCGGTTTTCAATCTCACCCTCATTGAAAATCTGCCGGAACCCGCGCGACGTTATCTCACCCATGCGATTGCGCCGGGAACACCGCTCGCTCTCGCCGTCCGATTGCAAATGCACGGCAAATTTCGGCTAAAAGGCTGGCGTTCCTTTACCGCCGAGCAGGTGATTCGCAGGGACGGCGAAATGCTCTGGTGCGCCGATATGTCTCTCTATGGCTTGCCGATGAGAGGGTTTGACGCGCTTCTAAAGGGGCAAGGCAAGATGCAGTGGAAACTTCTCAACCTCTTCCCTCTGGTTACGGCTGAGGGGACGGAAGTCACTCGCTCCGCTATCGGAAGGGTAGCAGGGGAAACAGTGTGGTTGCCTTCCCTGCTCTGTGCAAAGGATGTGAAATGGACAAGTCCTGATGCGTCACACGCCCACGCCGAATTTTCGCTGTTTGAGGAGAAAACCGAACTCATGCTGACGATTGGTGAAGCGGGACAACCGGAGCAAATTCGGTACAAACGCTGGGGCAATCCCGAAGGGGGCGAGTTTCGTTATACTGATTTCGGGGGCATTGTCGAAGAAGAACAAACCTTTAACGGCTACACGATCCCGACCCGTATGCGCGCAGGATGGCACTTCGGCACAGAGCGTTTCGAGACCGAAGGCGAGTTTTTCCGCGTGACCCTCGACAAAGCGATTTTTCGCTGAATCGGAACATAAAGCAAGGAACTGACGCAAATGGAAAATGCTGAAAATAAGGACACGCAAAATTCGGAGCAAGTCAAAGAAAGTTCCCCTGATCAGATCAACAAAACTACGCTCGTTCCGGGCATGAGCCGCCGTACTTTGCTGAAACGACTGGAAGTAGGCGGAATTGCCGTTACAGGCGGCTACGTTCTCTATGAGTTTGCACCCTGGCTTAACTTTGAGGAAAGTGCAGACCACACCCGCAAATCGCTGGCAGAGAACGGCACTGCACCGGATCAAATGCGAGAACTCGTGCGCTACGCCACGCTTGCCGCAAGCGGACACAACACCCATGAACCTGGAACCTGGGGATTTTTTCTCAAGCCCGTGAACGCGAATACGACCCGTTTACTCATTCGCAATCGTGGAGATTGGAAGTCGGGTCTGTTACGCAATGCGATCCAGTACGGCATTTACGAGCCGACGCACTTCATCATGGAGCAAAAAATGATGCGAACGATCAAGCATCTGGCGGAGCGAAACACTTCTGTGTAGAGGACGCAAAGACGGCGTAATCTTTTAATTGCCCGCTGAATCACAGAAGACCGAGGGGTTGATCTCTCGAAAAATCATATTCTCCGCGATCACACAAAAGAAAAACAGGTGCATCATGGTTGCGATTGCAGAAATACCCGAGTCGAAAAAGACGGGTGGGCCGGAACAGTGGCAGGGCAGAATTGCGCTCCTTGCCCTGTGTGGCATTGCTTTTTATCTGGTTCTGCGCTTTGGACTGCACCTGACCGGGACTCTTGGTGGCGTAGCGATACAGGAAATTC